>CALCEL010000053.1 GCA_937900485.1 uncultured Prevotellaceae bacterium | reverse complement strand
CAGCGGTTTTCTTCACTTCTCTATCATATCATCACTCGAAATGTCGGATGAACCAGAATTTTCACTACTTTTTATAGGGATAGTGGTAAAAATCAGAATTTTATTATTGGTTTTACCCTTGTCACTTCCGATGGTACGAGATTCACATTCGGCGGTATTGATGCTACTGAATTCTGTATCCATTATTATGGCCAGGTGAGGACTCATTTAATATCTTCATGTTGGAGACTGTCTAAGATTAAAACAGTGGATAATCATGAGATTTCCTTTGAATATGCTACTGATGGCAGAATGTGTGATGTCCGCTATGCGCCGCAGTTCATAAGACATACAAATAATAGTGGTAACCGAAAGAATCATGGTTTTTCAGCGGATAATAATAAAGAAATTGACGGATACACAGGCTTCTTGCTGATGCCTGTAAGGCTGACTAAAATATCGACAAAGACTGAAATTTTAGAGTTTAATTATGAACAGGAATTAACCTATGGTAATCAGTTCGAGGTCAATTCTGATTGTCTGTACTATATCCCAAACATATATTGGACAGGCTGGTCAAGAGTTGAGCTAAACCTAAACTCCAATTATAACCCATACAATTTTTATGGGATGTTTGACTATTTACCGACTGTTGATAATTTGTATAGAAATAAAAAAGGCATGCAGAAATTAATAGCGGAGAAACTTAAGTGCTATTATCTTAAAAGTATACGTGTCAGACGGTTACCCTTAGACTTGATAATCTCTTTTGACATTGACAAGAAAAGACATCATTCCTTGTTAAAAGAAATTAGTTATTTCAATCAAGATGTTTTGTCATCATTGCCTGTGAAAGATGGCAAAGATTATATGAGCTATAAATTTAGTTACTATAATGAGGATAATAAGGAATTGCTTTGGCCTACAACAACTCCGAAAATATACACGGACTCATGGGAATACTATTGTGGCTATGGTGACGGACTGTGGAGAATCCCTGCAGATATTGAGACCTGTAGACGTATACGTAATCCGAGATTAGAGACAACAAAAACGTATGTACTTAAGGAAATAGTATATCCTACCGGCGGATCTTCTGAGTATGAATACGAATTGAATTATTATTCGAAGGTGTTTGACCTTAATAAAGGTGAGCTCGTGACCAATAATTATAATAGTATTTCTGGCGGTCTTAGAGTGTGTTCAATTACGGATTATGATATGAATGGGGAAAGGAGATTAAAAAGAGAGTTTATTTATGAAGACAGAGGAATGAGTTCGGGTATTTCAAAAGGTCTCCCTTCTCATTACAATAAGGTATGCTTTAATAAAGATATTTGGATTGAGGTCATTTCGGCGGAATCTGTTGATGTGTATCCGATGAATTTTAATAGTCCTGATGTCGGGTATTCTGTGGTGACGGAGAATGTGTATGACAAGAATGATAAAATATACTCCAAAACACGTTATACATTTACAAATTACGACTTGCCTTATAATCCAAATTTGCAAAAATGTGACATTGATTTAAAGGCATGCTCGATTTATGCGTCCACCTCCACAAGTGTACCTCCGTTTACGAGCTATGCTTTTGAGCGTGGTAAGCTTCTATCCAAGGAAATCTATGATGAAAGAGACAGTTTGATTGAGAAATATACATATAAATATTGTTGGAGTGCTGGTGACACGTCTGTGGTTTATGATGAAAGTAACAATAAGGTGTCATGGTTTGATGAATCGAATAATTATTGTCCTATGATTTTTGCGGTGTGGTATAAATACAATGTCTTCACGAATCGTATTCTCCTTGCAGAGGAGAATAGAAATACCAGGTGTGATTCCGTTTTTGTAAATAGTAAAAAGTGCTATGTGTACAATAAATACAGGATGCCAATAATTATCTGTACGTATAGTCCGTTAGGACTAGAGAATGAAGTCCATACTTATACAAATGAGGGTAATGAATACAATGATTTGACAAGGAAAAATATAATTCTTCCAGAAACGACGATGATACAAAGATACAGATACTGCATAAGTAATACCAAGACTTATTCTTTGACAGATATAGGTGTTCCGTATGTGTCAAAGGAGACGAGGCGTACTGAGTTTGGCGAGAAAAAAGCAGAAGAAGTATTGTATGAGGTGAGGAAAACGGATGAGTACGGAAATCCTGTTGTGATTGATGAGAAAGGTTACCCAACTTATATTTTGTGGGGATGCGACGGTTTGAAACCAGTTGTCGTGGCAAAGTGGAATAATGGTCACGGTGATACGGGTAAAAGTATAACCAGTACTGGTTTGAACAGCTTGATACAAAAACTTGACCATGATAATAATGCGGAAATTCGTAATAATTTTTATAAGACTATTGATGGGTTAAGAATGAACGGTTTTTTAATTAAAACATATTTGTATTCGCCTAACACCTTGCTTCTAAGTGAGACTACAGATGAGAAGGGCCTGATAACTTCATATTCATATGATATTATGGGTAGATTGATTTCTGAAAGTCAAAAAACAGGTGACAAGTTTCGTCTAAAGTCCAAATATCAATATGAATTTTATAGTGGTAAAGAAAACAAAGTAAAGAAAAAGTAAACATGGAAAATAAATCATATCTTTGCGGCATACTAATTATTCTGCAAATGATAATTCCTGTAAGTACGCATAGTCAGTCGTCTGGTCAAAACTACGTTGTCAAAGAGACAATGCTGGATGAAGATGGCGCACGAAGCATAAAAACGGTACAGTACTATGATGGACTCGGTCGTCCTAGTGTCCTGGCCTCCGGCGGTGTTAACACTAGTGGAAAATATGTCTATTCCATGGTGGAATGCGACATGTTTGGACGTGAAAGTAAAAGATGGCTACCAACAGTTGGCGGTGAAAGTCCAGATGTTATATCCGAGGATGATTTTACAGGATTGTCAAACATGGCTTATAATGATAGCAGGGCTTTTAGCGTAACAAGTTATGATGTTCTTGGTAGACCATCGGCATCCTCCACTCCGGGTGATCTTTGGGAGGGAAAGTCTAAGTCGGTCGAGTATATCACAAATAAGAAAGATGATGTCAAAAAATATCTTCTGTCATCATCCGGAATACCTGGCAGTCGCCCAGGATACTATAAGCCTTGTTCCCTAATTGGTGAGAGAACTATTGATGAGGATGGACACATCTTGGAAGTGTACAAGGATTTTTCGGGAAATGTTATTCTTGAACGTAGGAACGACGGAACGGCAAACAATGATACGTATTTTGTGTATGATGACGGGCTTTTAAGTGTCGTTATCCCGCCATTGTATCAAAAAACAAGTAGCAATTCACTCTTGTACAGATACAAATACGATGGTCATGGTAGATGTGTCGAGAAAATTCTTCCGGGCTGTCAACCTATAAAATATTGGTATGACAAGTGCGGACATCTTGCTTTTATGCAGGATGCGCGTATGAGGGCGGCAAAGAAGTACCGATTCTTTCTGTATGATTGTATTGGCAGAATTGTGGTGCAAGGTTTGACGAAAGAAGTAATTAATAATAGTGAAGAGGAATATGTGGCTGAAGTGGAAAGAGTTTTATATAAAGAGTTCCCTGAAAATCCACTTCCAAGTAATATAGAAGGGACTGATTATTTTATGATTTCTCATCATCTCATTTCATCGCCTTATATCGAAATGGTAAATTATTATGATGATTATTATTGTCTGACTAATAGGAAGTTTGGTGAGTTGGCAATAGAATGGGGAAAAGACGGGTTTTGGAAAACACGTGCGATGTCACTCCTTACGGCACAAATTGTTACTGACAATAATGATAATCGTTATTATCGTTTGATGTACTATGACGAGAAGGGTAGGTGTGTTGAGGCAATATCCACCTCCATTGATGATTATTTTATCAAAACAAACACGTCATATTCCTTTACTGATAAGCCGATAAAGAACGTCACAAAACTTTATAAGTCCTCGAGCAATAATCTGCTGCATACGATAGTTGACTCAATTGAGTATAATTGTGTCTGTGACTTGCTGGAGAAAGAATATCTCCAACTTGACGGCAATCCGATGGAGTGTGTGGCGGATAATGTTTATGATGACTTGGTAAGACTTGTTGAGTCAAAATCACATGACGGAGTGATTCGTGATATGTATTCGTATAATATTCATGGCTGGCAGACTAACCATCAACACATTAACACGGATGTTTCCTGTTCACCGATATTCAATGAAAGTCTTTACTATGCGGATGGACCAAACGAATTTAAATGCTATAACGGGAATATAAGTGCACAGGTTTATACTGATGCACGTATGAATGTTGATGGTCTGGATAATACAAAAGGCTATTTATTTACGTACGATGGTATGGACAGATTGACCAGAGCGAAGTATATGACGGGAAAAAACTTGTCAAATATGCCTTTGGTAGATTATAGCGAGGAAGTCACATATAACGCTAATAGTTCGTTTATGTCGTTGAAACGGTCTGGCTGTAGTCTGCAAGGACCTGCATATATTGATAATGTTACATTCTCATATGCAGGTAACAGATTAATTAAAGCCAAGGATAAAGGTGTTCCTGCGTCAATGATGGGGGACGCGTTTCATTTTGTCGGTGACAACATTGATCACACGAGTGTTGATAACAGGGATGGATATGAATATAGATACGACGGATGTGGCTCTTTGATAAGTGACTTGAACAAAGGGATACGTAAAATTACGTATGATTTTAACGGTATGCCAACGTGTGTGTGGTTTGAAGATGGTAGTATAATAGATTATGTGTATTCATCAGATGGTTCTAAACTAAAGACTACTCATCGTACTGCCGTGCCTGGTCTGAAAGTGTCTGGTGATTCTTCAGAATTGACGGATGAGAAAACTCACTATAAAGGATGCACTCTTTATGTTGGCGCATATGAAATAAATGGCGGGAAAAAATATAAATATAACTTTGCGAATGGATATCTGGATATAAACGATAATAAACTGTCGTCATATGTGTATTATACAAAAGACCATCTCGGTAATGTGAGACATGTGGCTTCTTTTGCGCCAAAAGGAAGGGGAACAGTCTCTCAGGTGAATAATTATTATCCCTTTGGCGGTTTGTTTAATGAGGGAGAAAACCGTCTGATGTATAATAAGATGTACAACGGCAAGGAACTTGACCGTATGCACGGATTGAACTTGTACGACTATTCTGCACGTCAGTACGATGCTGCAATCGGTCAGTTCACGAGCATGGACCCTCTGTGTGAGAAGTACTATCATATCAGTCCATATGCTTACTGCGCTGGAAATCCTGTGAAGTATGTAGATCCGGATGGGGAAAAAGTGTATTTGTACGCTACAACTCTTCCAAACAACTTACCTGCAACATTGAATAGTATGATTGGAAAAGAATGGACTGCTACTCATACGTTTATTACTGTAGAGAATGCGTCTGGAAAGGTAATTCGGTATGCTGCCTATGGACCAAGTGGCGATATGCCCTTCTTTGGTTGTAATCAATTAAAAGAATGCCACTATCAACAAGATGTCAATGTTTATAATGGTAAGGATTGTGAAAATCTTAAGGCAAAGATTGAGATACCAATACCAGAAGGAATGACAAGTGAGGAGTTTGATGAATCTGTTGTGAATACGATTAATTCTTTTGGCGAAAATGGTGGAATTAAGTATGATATTTTGCCATCTAATGACACACAGGGAAATTGTAATAGTAGTAGTTCTACGATTTTGTTGAAGGCTGGTGTCCCAAAGGAAACGGTAAATCAAATTAAAGAGCAAATACCAGGAATAAAGACTGGTTTTGATTCTATTGCGAAACCTTGGACAGCAGAAGAGCAAAAGAATGCTGTGCAAAAGGAATATGAAGAAAAAAAGAGATTATATGAGAAGGTCACTATGTAAAAAACTAATGATATCGTACTTTTTTTGTAGTGTTATGCCAATGTCTGTTTTTTTTATGTTGTGTATGAACTATAATGATATGTACAGTTTTTATTTGTATTCGTTTTTCCAATTGTTTATTTATGCGCCAGTAGCTGTATGTACTGTATTTTTAGTATATAAAGCAGGAATAAATCGTTTTATCACGAAAAGTTTATTGCTGTGTGTGATGTATTCGCTTATTCCTTTATTGCTGATGATAATTGATTATATATTAGGTGGAGTATGGGTGAAAATTTTCAAGACAAAATCACTATATATGCTCCCTGTAGCTTTTCTATCATATTTCGTTTTGACTGCTTTTATTGCTTTAATTCACAATATGTTTATAATTTATCGTAAACGATGATTTTGTTGCTATGTTGTACCACCTTGTGTGATACAACATCGCTTTATGTGATAGGAATTATATTTGTCTCAGATTAACTGCCACTTTCCACTTCATAACCACCATGTTTGCGGGTGGAGAGTGGCATATTTATTTTGAAGTAAAAGATGCAAATGGTTTTGCTATGCCATCATTTTGCTTTATCTCTGCGCTCAGAATCTAACATCAACACATTATGTGCTTAACTTGTAATGACATAATCAGACATCAGGTCAACAACTCCTACCCATTCGGTGGAATCATGGATGAAGGTTCACGTCGTGGCGCAGATGTTCAGAATCATCTGTACAACGGCAAGGAACTTGACCGTATGCACGGACTGAACCTCTACGATTACTCTGCCCGTCAGTATGATGCCGCAATCGGTAAGTTCACGAGCATGGACCCACTATGTGAGAAGTACTACCACATCAGTCCATACGCTTACTGTGCTGGAAATCCTGTGAACTGCTTGGACATAAATGGCGACAGCGTTACAGTACTTACAGCGCCTGATGGAGCGCATGGTTTTGGACATGCTGCAATTTTGATACAAGATAAGGAAAATAAATGGCGATTGTATTCAAAGAACGGAACTAACGAAAGCTCTGGTTCTTCTGGTCCAAATGATAAAGGAAATGATGAAGGTGATAAACCTTATGACTCTCCTGAACAATTTATCAATAGTGAAAAAAATAGAAAAGAAAATGGTGATAGGGAGTATACGGAAGGGTATGTTATTTCTTGTAGTGATATCGCAGATGAAAAGGCTGAAATAGCTGCAAAAAATGAACTTAAAAAGAATTATAATTTGTTAGGCTCTAATTGTATAGTTACTGTACAAAAGTCATTAAATGCAGCGGGGCTTAAAGATGGCTCAATTCCTGGTTGCCATCCATACGAAAATAGGGTACCTAATAAAATATATGAAAGAATAAAAAGTAATAATCCAGGAGGAACAGTTATAAAACCTAAAATAGAGGTAAAATGGTAAAAATATTAAAAAAAATATTGCTCTGCGTAGGCATTGTTTTCTGTGTATTTTTGTCGTATGCACTTTGGACTCTCTATGAAATTGCCTCGTCTCGTAAAACTTTGTCGCTTGGCAGTTGTAGCACCATTGAAATGGCAAAAAAATATGGTGTCTTCTTGTGGGAGTATGAGCCGGATACATTATATGTATGTGATTCGATTCCTTTAGTCGTAACAAGTGCTTTTGCTCGTAGAGATGGTCGTTGGAAGAACTATGAGTCTGATAGTATTGTGTTTCTAAATAGTAGTCAAGTGTTTTGTACTTTTGATACATGCTACGTAACAGAAGGCAATTGGGTATATTTACTGAAAAATGCAGAGTATATTATTGTTGATTGTAACCGCAGTTTTAATGAAGCATTTCCTCCAGATTCCTCACCTGTTTATATTATTGAAAGAAAGCATCATTACAACGAAAATGGAGAAATGATACTGGATAGGAATCCGCAAGGTTGTTTACTTAGTCGTCCCTTGAAAACTATTTAATTATTTAACAATCAACAAAATAATAGTTCG
>CALCEL010000052.1 GCA_937900485.1 uncultured Prevotellaceae bacterium | reverse complement strand
AATTCTCGCTATGCGGATGCATGAACGGGAAAGGGGGCTTTATGAGGGACGACTATTTACATTATTTGTCGTACCATAGTCGCCAAAACAAAAAGATAAAGATATGACAGCAATACAAGCCAACACAATGAATATAGAACTATGGCAAAGCATTGGGGCTATTGCCGACAATGAGGAACTCATGTCTAAATTAACCAAGTATGCAAAGAAATTGGTTAAAGAAAAGAAAGACCCAACTCTCTTTACGAAGGACGAGTTTATGACGAACATAGAAGAAGCCAGAAAAGGCTCCACGATGATGTTTGACAGCATTGAAGAACTTGACAAACACATTAGTAGTTTATGAAAGTTTACAATGTCGGTCTCAAAGATAAGGCAAGATAAGATTTATGCAAGCTAAAGAAAAGTGAGCCTAAAGCTTATCAGAAAGTATTAAAACTCATTGCGGAGTTATACGAGCACCCATACGTCGGAACTGGTAAGCCTGAGCCACTTTCAGGAAATAAGCATGGGGAGTGGAGCAGACGAATCACACAGAAACACAGGCTTATTTACGAAGTTCACGACAATGAAGTGGTTGTTCTCGTAATATCCGCATACGGACACTACGATGACAAATAAGACACATAACACAAAAAGGTTGATAGCTTTCGCCATCAACCTCTTTATGTTATGAAATAAAAGGAATTCAGAAATTCCTTTCAAATAGTACATTGTCAATCACTTCTTCAGTTTTCTGTCAAGATAGTTCTCTATGCGAGTGACGAGATGTTTGCGGGTGTTACCACCAAAGATGCTGTGATTTCTATTGGTGTAAGTAGCCATGTCGAACTGAATATTGTTCTGGACAAGAGCTTCGGTAAACTCAGCAGTATTCTGGAAATGTACATTGTCATCTGCCAATCCATGGATGATGAGAAGGTCGCCCTGCATCTTTTTGTAACGGTGCATCGGAGAGCAGTCATAGCCGTCAGCGTTCTCTTGAGGAGTACGCATATAACGTTCCGTATACACAGTGTCGTAGAATCTCCAGTCTGTCACCGGTGCCACAGCCACACCGCAGTTAAACACCTTACGTCCCTCACACAGAGACATTATAGTATTGAATCCTCCAAAGCTCCATCCCCAGATAGCGATACGTTCCTTATCCACGTAGCTCTGCTTGCTCAGCCAGAGAGCCGCCTCGACTTGGTCATGTGACTCGAGGTCACCCAGGCGCAGGTATGTGCTTTTCTTGAAGTCAGCGCCTCGTCCTCCCGTACCTCGTCCATCGACACAAACCACCACATATCCCTTTTGAGCTAGTCTCTGCTCCCATACCAGCCCTCCGACGAATCCGTTAGAGAAAGAGTTGTGCACCTGTTGACTACCAGGTCCGCTATACTGATACATCAAAACAGGATATCTCTTTGAGGCGTCGAAGTTTGCCGGCTTCACCATCCATCCGTTAAGAGTGACGCCGTCTCCGGTAGTAAAGGAAAACAACTCCTGCGAGCCGAGTGCCAACTGTGACAGATTATCACGCAGCTCCTTATTATCCTCCAGTGTCGTCAGCTCACGTCCAGC
>CALCEL010000051.1 GCA_937900485.1 uncultured Prevotellaceae bacterium | reverse complement strand
TTGCTGTCCGAAACTCCTCTTTTTCCGTTGACACGTGATAACGAAAAAATGACTTCCGGAATTTTACCGTGCTTTATTCGGCATCTGAAAATCTTAGGCTAGGACGTTGAAAAGTTCAGGTTAGGTTTTCTAAAACTGTAGACCTGTGTATAGACTACAACCTAACCTGAGAATTTCAAAAAAGAGACACAAGATTTTTAGAAGCCTTGTGATAAGATTATCAGTAAGTTAACCTGTTTTTAGCAAATGAATAGGCATAGGAAATTTGGTTACACTCCAAATTGTTCGTTTTTCCTCTTGTTTTTAGTGGTGTCTATAGTGCTTTATCTTCAGTGTTCACTCATCATGAAGATATAAGCGGGTATCTGCAAAAACGGAACGGCCGGGTACAAGTCACTTGTGGTGACATGTACCCGGTCGCTCGTGAGTCTCTCATCTTACGATGTCATCATGACACCTTGATTACTTGTCCGAGGCTCAATATAGCGTCTTTCTTTATGTTATTAGTCTTGCACAACTTCTGAACGGTTGTTCCATATCTGTGTGCAATACCAGAAAGAGTGTCTCCGCTTTTAACCTTGTGAACAGAGGCGGTAGCTCTGTTTCTGTTAGTCGCTTTAGCTTTTGAGGAAGCCTTTGTCGCCTTGTTGCCCTCGTCGGCGGTGTTCTTCTCTTCAGTCTCAGTAGCCTCAGGGAGTCCTGTTGACACCAATATTGTACCTTCTCTGAGAGCCACCTCATTCTCCATCTGCTCGATGTCCATGCTGTCCTCAGCACCTTTTGTCATCGCTTTGTTGTTGCAAACGTAGAAGTCGGAGGTGACATCTTGCTTCTCGAAGTCGAAGAGCAGTGCAGGGTTGATTGGCTGTCCGAGCAGTCTTGTCTCGAAATGAAGGTGTGATCCTGTGCTTCTTCCGGTGTTACCTCCGAGTCCGATGACATCGCCGGCTTTCACCACCTGGTCTTTGTCTACGAGAATCTTGTTGAGGTGTCCATATAAAGTCTCCAGTCCGTTAGGGTGTCTGATTACGACATGGTAGCCGTATCCTCCTCTGTCATACTTTGTTATTCTTATCTTACCGTCGAAAGCGGCTCTGATGGTGTCTCCGATGTACACTTTGATGTCAAGTCCCTCGTGCTGTCTGCGCCAGCGTGGTCCGAAGTTAGACGTTATCACACGGCTTGGAGTTGGCATACAGAATCCTCTGAGGTCGATTTTGAAGTTGGCGGGAACGTGTCCTGCCACAGCCTTGACGAAATCGTTTCTCCAGTCCGTGTAGATGTCGCTGGCTGGGTTCTGAAGGTCCGTCTTCAGTGTACGTGTGATTTTAATACCTTTAATGTCTCTAAGACTTTTGTCTGTCGGTGCTTGGCTTGCAATGATGTCTTGTGCGAATGCTCCTGCTGAAACCATTGAAAGCAAAGCGAGTGTTAAAAATTTTCTTGTTCTTTTTAATTCCACGTGTCCAAAAGTTTTATGTTCAAAATATTCATTCCAAAAATTGTTCATTCCGTTGTCGCGTTTGAGTACTTGTCGTCAGACGAAGCGTCAGTACTCATCATTCGCGTAGAGATACTGGAAAACACCAGGAGTGTAGTCGAATATCTCCTCGGGCTTGAAGAATCGGTTAAGTTCTATGACTGCGTTTTCAGGGGAGTCAGAAGTGTGTATGATATTCTCTTGGAAACTCATACCGAAATCGCCTCGGATGGTGCCAGGAGCGGCCTTGCGGCTGTTGGTGCTGCCTGTCATGTTTCTTACAGTCTCCACGGCGTCCACACCTTCGTAGCAGCAGCAGATGACCGGTGAGGCCATCATGGAATTTTTGATTCTCTGGAAGAACGGTTTAGACGCCAAGTGAGCGTAATGTTCGTCAAGAATCTCATCGGTCAGTTGCATCATCTTCATTCCAGCCAGTCGCAGTCCTTTACGTTCGAAACGTGACGTCACCTCTCCTACAATCGCTCTCTGAACCGCGCACGGTTTCAATATGACTAGTGTTTTCTCCATTTGTTCCTGAAAGTTAGATTCATATAATTCAATTCTCCGGAATCTTCCCGAAAAAGGTAGTGAAAAGGTAGTGATTACGTATTTTAACCAAAATTTTCGGTGGCAAAGATAAGATTTTTAGATAAATAAAAAAAGAAAATGGATAAAAAATACATTTTTTCCCTGTTTATCTACTCACTGAGTATCTTGCTTATGTCCGTTTCTGTCTTCGTCAGCATGTCTTTGCAGAAGGTGACGAGGCCTTTGGCTTCCTTCAGCTGTTCGGTGAGGGTGTCTATGTCCATTTCTCCGTTTTCTATCTTTTTTGTTATCTCCTCAAGTCTTTTAATTGCCTCGTTGTATGTGAGTTTGTTTTTCCCTTTCATTGTGCTGTGGATTTTATTGTTCCGTCGGCGAGTGTTGTTTCTATTGTGTCTCCTTTGCTCACCTGACTGTATGATGTTATTACTTTTCCGTTGTGTTTGGTAATGCTGTAACCGAGCCGTAAGATACGTATGGGGTCAGCGTTGTTGATAATGCGTCTGAATGTGTTTATCTTCTCCCGTTCTCTGTCAGTCTGGTTGGCCACGAGCATTGTGAGTCTTTGTGACAGCATATCCACTCTTGCCGTCTCCGTGTGTACACTTGTGTGCGCGTTGCTGCTGATGTTGTCGAGCAGACGGTCGATTCTTGCCGTCTCTCTCACCTTGAAGCTTGTGAACACTGTCGGCAGTTTGTTTGTGACGAGTGTAAGTCGTGTCTTCTCTCTCTCTATCACTGACAGTGCGGTCTTGCTGATGGCGTCAGCGAACTGTTCCACCTTGTCGAGCTGCTGTTCCTGATGATGTATTATGTATTCCGCTGCCGCCGTTGGTGTTTTCACCCTGGTGTGTGATATAAGGTCGAGTATGGTGTAGTCACGTTCATGCCCTATACCTGTTATTATTGGCAGCGGGAATTGTGCCACGTTCTCAGCGAGAGCCAGCGTGTCGAATCCGCTCAGGTCTGTTGTCGCTCCTCCTCCTCGTATTATCACTACCACGTCCCATGAGTCTATGTCGTCGGCGATGGTCTCCAGAGCGGCGATGATTGTAGGCTCTGTGTTCTTTCCCTGCATAACGGCGGGGAACAGTTTCGTTTGGAAGGCCAGTCCTTTGTCGTTGCTGTTGAGTTGGTTGAGGAAGTCGCCGTAGCCTGCCGCTCCTTCAGCGGAAATCACTGCTACTCGTTTCAGCAGCTCTGGCATTCTCAGCTCTTTGTTCAAGGTGTCCACTCCCTCCGCTTTGAGTGTGTCCAGTATTTCTTGTCGTCTGCGGGCGATGTCGCCGAGTGTGTACGTCGGGTCTATGTCCGTGACGTTAAGGGAGTAGCCGTACAGTTCATGGAATGAGACCTGTACCTTCACCAGTACGTTCATGCCTGCTGACAGTGTTTGTCCTGTGGCTTTCTCGAAGTATGCGCTGATGAGAGACCAGTTGTTTGACCATATCGTGGCTCTCGCTTTCGCTATGACATGGTTGCTGAGGTCGTCTTTCTGTGCGAACTCGATGTAGCAGTGCCTGTTGACGCGTAGCTCATTGATCTCAGCGTGTATCCAGTACTCGTCGCACATGGTGTTTTCCAGAGATAGCCGTACCAGGCTGTTGAGCTCGTATAGTGATAATGCCTTCATCTGTCTGTATGCCTTTTGCCGGAGTTTATTGACGTTCCATGATCTCCTTACCTATGTTGTAGGCTTTCTGGAAGTCTGGTATGCCGTATCCGTACACGTTGTTCGGGTGTTCGTAGCTGTTGCCGCTTTGCCTGATGGCGTCCATTATCTGGTAGGCGTTGAGCTTTGGCAGTGCCTGCCAGAGACAAGCCACCAAGCCTGTGAGTATCGGTGATGAGAACGATGTGCCGTTAGCCGTTGTCAGTGTGCCGCCAGGTGACATCACGCAGGCGTTCACTCCCATGGCGCAGATGTCAGGTTTCACACGATGGTCCTGTGTGTCTCCGACGGATGAGAACGTGGCAATCGTGCCAGTCATGCTGACAGCACCTACAGTCAGTATATCGTTCGCGTCTGCCGGGACACCGATTTTCTTCCATGTCTTATTACCGTCGTTACCGGCGCTGTTACACAGTATCATGCCTTTTGACGCAATCTTTGAGGCCGTCCTTGATATCAGGTGTGTCTTGCCGTCCAACTCATGGTATTTCACGGACATCTCGTCGTTCTGGAATTTTGAGTATCCGAGTGATGAGTTGATGATGTCTGCTCCGACGCTGTCCGCGAACTCCACAGCGGCCGCCCAGTTGTCTTCCTCCACGGCTTGTTCCCCGTTAGTCTCCTCGCTGCGTATCAGCCAGAAGGAGGCTTCGGGGGCAGTGCCAACGAAACGGTATCTGTCATTCATGCCTATGCATGACAAGACCTGCATGCCGTGTCTGTGCTCCTGGAAGATGTCGTCGCCTATGCCCACCATGTCCTTCGTGCCTGCTATTCTAGTGTTCTTGAACGCTGGTATGACGTCCGCGTTGAGAAACCCGCCGTCGATGATGGCAATGGTCATACCGTCTCCTCGATATCCGCTGTTGTGAAGAGGTATGCCGTTGAGTTGCCGTATCTGGAAAAAGGCTGCTCCGTAGGTGCCGTTTTCTGGCACGGAATCGTTGTGTGTTTTTATGTTATTTCTTCTTTTCGCCTTGTCGTGGCGGTGTGTCTTGTATATCCACTCGCCAACGCACGTGATGTCTGTCACGTAGTCGAGGTCTATCACGTCGTTGATGAGTGTGGAGTCAGTGGATGACACAAGTAGTGTGTTATTCCATTTGCTTCCGCTTATCACTTTGAATCCTCTGCCGGCGATGCCGTCAACGTAGGTTTGTGAGAGCGGAAGGTCCTCCTCGTCGATGGCTATGTTGTGTCGTTTGCGACGTTCTATGGCTTTGTGTGACAGAAACTGCTCCGGTTTGTCGACGGAGTATGTGTTGTTATCCTTGTCTCTCAGTGTTATCCTGTATCTGAAAAGCGGGATGGAGTCAAAATCGTCAGCTGCCATGGTTCCCAAGCATAGGAGAAGAAACAGCAAGGAAGTGAGAGTTCTCATAGTTTTGGCAGTTTTCCTTGTAAGACATTAGTGAAATTTTCTCTGTTCTGGTCTATCCGGCTGAGTTCATAGTGCTCGATGTGGATAGGCTCTGGACATGTGACACCGTCCAGGTCGAAGTACTCTTTAAGTATGCATGCCATGTTATGCGACAGGCTGTCCTCTTTTCTGAGGATGAGCAGACAGCATTTCTTGACGAAGTCCTTGCTGTCGTGTGTGTGTCTGAGAGTCTTGAAGAGTGAGTAGTAGGTGAGGGGACTGCACTGTCTGAGTAGTGCGGCGACTCTCTCCTCGTGTCCCGTGTCAAATGCCTGAAAAAGGTCGTCAATCTGTTTTTCTGTCACCATGAGGGGTAACAGGATGTTTACGACGCTCTGAACGGACTTCGGATAGCTCTCGCGCAAATATAGAGATAATTTTCTAATGTGGTTATTTTGGAAGTCTATTTTTCCTTCTGACGCCAGTTGACTCGCTGCGGCGGCGCATGAGAGAAATGCTTGTTTCCTGTACATGACGAGATGCGTGTATGTATCCCAGAAGTCCTCGTTGCACATGTGAGGCATCACATTCTCACGCATGTCACGTTCCAGGATTCTGAGATCCTTGCTTTTCACTGTGGAAAGATATTGCTCGAGTTCTTTCCACTCATGTTTCTTTATGGACTTATGTATGAGATCTGTTATGTTCATGTGTGTGCTATCTTGTCAGCGAGAATTTCATGCTTATTCCGAAGTCTGCCGTCGTGGTAGGGTAGGAAGATGTGGAAACGAGAGGAATGCTCTTCTGCCAGTCGATGTAACCGCTCAGCGTCAGCAGTTTTGAGAATGTATAGTCTGCGTTGACCGCTACCTTATAGGCTGTCGTTCCGCTTGTGGCTGTCGTCGTAGCCGTCGAGATGTTTCTGTTGAGCGCATCCTGCATACGGTATGAGAAGTCGCATCTGAGATTGAGGTCGTGGCTTACTCCGCCGACTTTCTTTGACTTGCTTGCCTTGTCCTTTGAGTCGTCGCTGTTTTTGTTTTTGCGTTTCGATTTTGAGTCAGTGCTCTGTATCGTCTTTGCGCTGAACAGGTTTATGTCCTTAATCTTGTAAGCGAAACCGAACACGATGTCGTTGGACAGGTTTTCCGTCAGGGCGACGCTTGTCATGCTCAGGTTTAGTGACCTCGTCTTCTTGTATTCCAACTTTGTCGTGATGCCATTGTTGAATGTCATGTCGACTCCTATCAGCGGAGAGAAGCTCTCGTTGATGCTTACCGTTGACACGTTGTACATGGAGCTTGGGATTGGGTTGCCTGTTGTCACGTCAGTGATGAATCCCATGTCGCCCATGAAAGCCATATAGCTGGAGTATGTGTTGTATGCTCCGACAGAGTATATGCTCTTGTATGCGTGGTTGATGTTGAAACTCTTGAACCTGTCTGCAAACCAGCTAAGCCGTGACAGACCGCTATATTTGATGCTCCAGTTAGGCAGTATGCTGCTTAGCGCTGGGAATATCGATAAAGGACTGCTATGTGGGTTTTTACCGCAGTATGCCGCAAGGAACGCTGGTATCATGACATCGGCGGAGTACATTTCAACACCTCCGTTGCTTGAGTCGTATGTTTTGTTGGCCAATGTACCGGCTGAGGCTGGGTAGACCGATCCCTCATATTTCTTCTCCAGTCTTTCCTGGAAAATAGGCAGATAGCTCAGGAACTTGTTGAAAGGCTCTGAGTTGTAGTTGTTGTTGATGTTACCGCTGCTCTTGAATGCGGTTGAGGCGGACACAATGGTCATGGTGAAGCTACCGCTTGCAGTCGTTGGCATGTCGGAGTACATGAACTGTATGTTCTTCGACTTGTTTGTTGTACGGCTTGCGTTGAGATCTATCTTGAAATCCTTGACAGGTTCCAGTGACATCTTCAGCTGAAGGTCCTCCGTGCTGCTGCTCGTGGCTGGCGTTGTGATATTGGAGTCGTTCTGTATGAGCCAGCCATTCTCGGCAGCCTTGTTGATGTATCCGTCTCCAACCATACCGAAGGCGAAGTCGAGACCTGGGGATAACAGACCATTCACTCCTTTTTGTCCGAAGACGTCACCTATTTCCGTTTTGAATCCCGGCAGAGTGAGCGAATAGCTGTTCTTGTATGAGATGTTGGCGTTTCTGATGAGCATGAGACCGCGAGTCACCACCTGTGCTGCCTTGTAAAGGGTGTTGCTCTCAAGCGGTTCCTTGGCTACTACGGAGATTTTCACAGATGCAGTGTCGCGGTTCTTGATCCTTATGGTGTTCGCGTCTACTTTAGAGTATTTCACATTATACGGTTTACCTTCTTTTGTGGTAGCTCGTACGATGAGACGTTTGGAGTTCTGCCCATGTTTTACTTCTGTGTACGACGTGTCGCACAGTGTGATTTCCTTGGAGAAACTCTTGTCTTTTTTCTTCTTCTGTCCTCCTTTGGCTTTGTCGTTCTCGTCGCTGTCAGCGTCTTTGTCCTTGTCTTTGTTGTTGAACTTGTTCTTTATCGTATCTTTGACTCGTGATGACTTGTTCTTACTATTTTTGTTGTTGCTGTTCTTGCCCGAGAAACGTTCCTCTACCTCTGCAAGGAAAGGAACTTTCTTGTATATTGTCTCGATGTTGAACTTGCCGTTGATGTTCAGCACGCGACTTGTCGTAGCCGTGTGTCCTAAGGATGTGCCGTCCTCCAGTTCTGTGCCTCGAGTCCAATTGTATGTGCTGTTGTACGAAGCGTCGGATGTTATCCATGCCAGTAGAGGAATCTTGCTGAGAGGGAGTGAGTATGACGCACTGAAGGCGCTGTTGTATGTGAGAGGTCGTCCCAGTGACAGGATACTGCGTCTCACGGAGTCTTTCCATGCCTCGTACTGATCTGGGTACAGGTCTTTGTTGACCACAGTGTACGGTTCCTCAATCTCAGCGTGTGTGGCAGAGGAGTAGTTGAGCTTGAGTGACTTGAATATGTCCCATCGCAAGGACAGTTCTCTGTTCCAGAGGAACTGGTCTGACCATGTGACAGGCAGTTGTGTGCCGGCGTCGAGGTCACGCTCTTGAAACTCATAGTATGAACGGCTGATATCTGTGTTGAACGCTATGCTCTGCGGTGCGTAGTTCAGGTTCTGAGCCTTGATGATGTCGAGCCACTTAGACTTACCTTTCATGTTCTTGAAAGGTTCCAGTGTCTTGTACTTAGGAGAGTAGCTGTACGATAGGCTTCCCTTCCAGTTCTGCTCGTTCTCATATACGGTTGTCTCACCGGTCTTGTATCTCTGGCTATAGCTGTAGCTGAGCGAGAAGTTCGCTGGGTCGTATGGCATAGGTTTGCGGCTACGGTAGCTTGACTTCCAGTTGGACAGAGAGAAGTTCTTATTTCTCGTCACTGTCTCTGACATGCTTTTGAGTGAGTCATATGCTTCCTTTGTCTCGCATTCGTCGAGTGCGTCCTTGAGCAATAAGTCCGTGTCGAACGGATTGTACTTCGGCGATATTCTTTGCCATGAGTATGAGTAGTAGAGTGGGAGTGACATCTTCCATTTATCTGGGAAGAACTTACCCAGTTCGAGCTGGGTTGTTATGCCCCATTCGTACAGATTGTCGTCACGTCTGTCTGAGATACTCTCCTCCAGTCCACCGAATCCTGCTGTCTCTACGTGTCCAGTGACATTGACAGAGCCTAGGTCGCTGATCTGAATATTCATGTTACCCTGTGCGGCCCATCCTCCCTCGTTATTGTAGTCTTGCATACGAAGCTCGTTGACCCATACCTCCACGGAACCGGTCTTGCGTCCGTTATTGCGAACGCCAATCATCATTGTCTTTACCTCTCCTAATGTAGGATTACCCATGATGCTCACCTTGTTGGCAGGATTATCACTGTCGTATTCTGAGAAAATCTCTGTGTAGCTGGCATTGCCATTAGCTCTCGCCACGTTACGTGAGTGTTTGAGGTTGGTGAGAGTTGTGAAGTCGATGTCCAGCATATTATCCTCAGGCCACACAGACTCACATCCGTTCGTGGTGTATGTGTCGTAGTGTCCAGCAGGAGTGAGTTTGAGAGGGATCTCATATTCGTAGTAGTTGCTCTTGTAGTCGCTTCCAATTCTCAGGAACACACTCATCTGATTATCTTGAAGCTCTGTGTCGCCCTCGAGAGCGTTGGCGTGTACGAACATCTGCAAGTGCTTATAGTTACGCAGGTCGAGGTTCATGGTGTTGTACACCGCTCTGGCGTCTCCGCTTGCCAGGTTCTCAACTGTCATAGACAGCGCTTGCTCGTTCTCTTGGCTGAGCTGTGGCTGTGAAGGGTCCAGTACTCGTGTTATGCCAGGAGGAAGCACGTAGTTGACAGGTGTCTTGTCGTTGTTTTCCTCGATATTGACAGCCGCAGTACTCAGGCTTCCGCTGACACTTGGTTTACTGCCGGTGTACAATGCTTGGGTGTAGTTTCGCCATCCTCCTCTCACAAGGTCGAGTGATGCGAGTCGCAGAACGATAGGCTTCTTGAAGTCCGTCATGTACATACGCATAAAACGTATGCTGCTGAAATCATTGATGTTACCTTGCTTACTCTCGTAGTTGTCTACTGGGATACGGAAGAGATACCATGTGGCAGTCTCTGAGTTGCCGTTTCTCAGTGACACCTTAGTCTCTCTGGAGTCCACAATGAAATTCTTTCCGACTTCCATCATGTCAGGGCGTATGTCGACTTTGTACTCGAAGAAGTTTTCATACTCATTCATTGTGTAGTCGCTGTTGACGTCCTCGTAGTCTGGCGTGGACTTATATGCGGTACTGTAGCTCTCTCCAGACTCGCTTGTGTTTGGTGAGTTCCCTTCTGGTGAGTTGATGCGTTTGTATCTGTCGAGGATTGGCGTCTCCTTGGCATCGAAGTCTGAGCCGCGGAAGTAGTGGTAGTCATCACCTGCGGGGTCTTCGTATAGTGAGTCATATACTTCGGCGGACACCTTGCCCTTCATCTCGTTCAGGTAATTTTGGTAAGCGCCAAATGTACGCTCGTCAGAGTCGGACAAACCATTAATTCCGATATCCTGTTTCTGTCGCGCCCCGCTCTCTGTGGAGAATGAGTACACCACTGACTTCTCCGAGGGGATACGTCCCCAGACAGTCTCCGTATAGTTGGTGGAGTTGTTGACAGGCATGCCGCTCTCGTAAGCTTTCTTTCCGTCTTTGAGGATGTCCTCACTCACGTCTCCCAAGTTGAGGTACAATGAGCCGCCGTATGAATTGTCGTCTTTGGTGTATATAAACGGATCAAGCATCCAGAACTCAATGTACTGGACGTTGCTTGTCTCGAAGTCGCTAGTGTCAATCTTTCTCATCATACCTCCCCAGTTGGAAGCAGGGTCATTGAGTTTTCCGTACTGGTTGACGTCTGTGTTCAGGTTATACGGACCGCGCTCACTAGGATAGTAGGCAATGTTCAATATGCTGAGAGTGTTGGTCTCTCCTGTGTTTACGGTACGGTTTGGATACACTTCCCTGACGTACACTTCCCTGACGTAGTGGTTGGACAGCTGGTCGAGGTCTCTCTTGATATGAGACGGCGTAAGCGAACTGCTGCGTCGAGTGAAGAGTGGGTCAATGGTGTACCATGCCATCAGCGCACGGTTGTATCCGTATTGTATGTCGTTAGTGAGATTTCCGTTAGGCAAGTGTGATGGGGTGGACGACAATGTCCATTCCGAAGGTGTGCTTATGTCAATAGTTGTCTTGGTGCTTTCGAAATTGTCTATGTAGGATGCGTTGCCCTGCACTCCGCTTGCGTTGCCTGCCACAAGTTGAGCGAATTCGCCCGTCAGTGAGATGTTGGACGGAGCGGTGAGGTCCAGCAATGGCAATTTGTCTACCATGTTGGTTAGCCACTGACTGTCCTGTTTCCAGTTCATGTTGAGACCCCATATTGTATTGTTGAGTGGTTCATTACCCATGTCTACCTTTGAAGTGAGAGATTTCTCGGTTAATCTGAGTAATGTTCCGCCAAGCTGGAAATTCTTAGTGAAGTCATATGTCCAGTTTACTCCGAGCATGGTTTTTCTCATGGTAGAGTATTCTGACTGGCTCTCCAAGCTTACGCTGACGCTTGTTCCCGCATCAATGATGCTTTGATTGATAATGGTAACTTTCCCAAGGCTGTAGTCTACCGTGTAGTCGCTTCCCTCCGTGAGTGTCACTCCGCCCGCAGTCACGACAACGGAGCCTGAAGGAATATTGTAACTTCCAAGGTCTATCTCGCTTCCGCTTGAAGCCTTGAATTCACCGGTAAGGGTGAATTTGTTCTTCTCCGCTACTTGCTTGGCAGTGGTCTTTGTGGAGTCGTACAACTCGTCATAGCAGTATTTATCAGCAATGCCATCATTCCCGATCTTGGTACGCAGCCAGTCGCCGAAAGGCTCCACGACTGGAAAAATCACACGTCCCGTGGATGCGTTGATGGTATAGCCGTCTATGAAGTCAAACTTTCCGTTAGGATTCGTCTTAAGATTGTCATCCAACCTGTCGAGGTTCATCATCTTCAGAAGGGTGGTTTGTTTGAAAAGTTCCTCGGGTAGGAATGACACAGCCACACCGGTGGTGTCGCTTGTGTATTTTATGTCCATCTTGAACTTCTCCTTCTGAACGGATTGTGCGTTAAGAGAGTATACGTTTTTCATCATCAGGTCCCAGTTGCCCATCTTTGGCGAGTTGCTGGTGTTTTTAAGAAGCTTGACGAATAAAGCCTTGTCAGAGTCTTTCTGGTCTGCAGAGAACTCTCCGACCTGATATGTCTGACCACCGTACGTGTACTCATACGCTATGGCGAGAACTTGGTTTGATGTCAGTGCGGATTTTAACGACACATAACCGAGATATTTGTTGAGTGTGTACTCGGATGACGTGAGCAGACGGGCGTTCTCGATTTTCTCGTAGTCCACACCGCCCGACATCACCTGGTCGAGTATTGTGCTTGACTGATCTATGTTTCTTGCGTCAGTGTACTGGTTTACGAGTGATGCGTATAGTGTGTTGGAAGAGTTCTGGGGAGTGATAAGTCCGTTACTTGTCCATGCGTTGTTGCTTGTGTGCCCAGATTCACCAAGGTCCACGAATCCTATGATGTTTCGAGTGTTGGTCGTGGTTCCTGAAGTGTTGGTCACCCATATCTCTACTCTGTTTATTGTCACTCCGCTAGTGATAGTCGGCAGTGTGGAGCATGCTTTGTCGTAGTTGTCTCGGAAATAATGTGCGAGGAAGAAGTGACGGTTTTCATCATAGTTGTACGCTTCTATCTCGAACGTGGTCAATTGACTTCCTCCTTGTGAGGAGACTGTTTTTGACTTGGATTTCTTCTGGCTCACCACAGTCTGTAAGTTGAGTTTTCCGAACTGCAGGTCTGTCCTAAATCCGAATAATGTTGATGCTCCCTTTATGAGGCTTGATGTCGTTGGGAAACTCACGTTACCAGCCTCGATAAGCTTAACTATCTCATCTTCTTTGCCCTCGTAGCTCAGTTTGAGATTTTTGGAGTCGAAGTCAAAGGTGGCATCAGTGTTGTACTTTATACTAAAGTCCATCTTGTCGCCTACCTTTGCGGTAATGTCTGCGTTAATCTTCTCATCGAAGTCGAACGAGGTTGTTTTCCTGTTATGTTCTGATAGCGATGGATTATCCACATACTTATACGTGTATCCAAGTTTGAGTTCTGCGCTTCCTCGTGTCTTTACCTGAACTCCTCCTGGTCCGAAGATTTTCTCAGCCGGTCCCAAGTCGAATTTCATGTCTGTGAAGTCGAACTTGTTCTTTCCGTTCGAGCTTGCTAATGAGTCATTCCGTTCTCTGAAATATGCGTCCATGCTCTTGCGTTCCGTCCATTTCAGATATTCCTCTGGCGTCATGAGTGTCGGTGCGCTGAGATAGTTGTCTCCGAGTTTGGTTCCCACTTTGTAATATCCGCTTTTTTCATCGTATGTTCCCTCGTCATGTTTCAGATTTTCTGGATCTGCGAGGTCCAAGGCGTATTTGTCCGGGTGTTCGCCGTGAGGATAGTCTGTTTTTCTAACTCTAATAGTGTCGGCCGATGGTTCAGCTGTCTGCGATACTGTTGCGGCGCTTTGACTTTTATTGTTGGGACTGAGACGAACAAAAGCACTATCGCCATTCATTTGTGAGGCGATAGCGCTGATGCTTGCTGATGTCAGTAGTGCGTATAATATGTTGCGCGACTTATACTTCAAAATACATTTGTTTTCTTGTGTCTGTGACCGGTTTGTCTCATGTGTAAAGCGCACATGTTACCTTTTCACTCTGAAAATAACGTGAAAAGCTAGTGATTATTGTGCTAATCCAGGAGTAAAGCGTGGGTGGGGTGCTCCGTGTGTGCTGATGTGATGTCATTTCAGCATTTTCAATGCGGTCTTTATTACGCTCTCGACGGTAGACGTAGGTTTCTCTTTGAGGATAGCTCTGACGGTCTTTGTCACAGGAGCAGGAGGAAAACCGAGCATCTTGAGAGCCTCGATGGCTTCGTCGTGCACCTGTTTGTTAGATGTTGTGATGCCTGTGTCGTTGCTTAACTGACCTGTCGTACCTGCTCCCTGTATGTCAAGAGCTGCCACCTTATCTTTCAGTTCCACGATTATTCGTTGAGCAGTTTTGGAACCAAGGCCTTTCACTGTCTTAAGCATCTTCTCGTTCTCTGTGATTATAAGGTCACATAACTCGGCTGGTGTGTAAGAACTGAGTATGGTTCGGGCAGTGTTGCCTCCCACACCGCTGACAGAAAGAAGAAGTAAGAAAAGAGCCCTCTCCTGTTTCGTGGCGAAACCAAACAAGACCCAGGCGTCCTCACGTATTGACTCGTAAACGTACAGACGTGCCTCACTCTTGCCTTGAATGGTAGTATATGTGTTAAGAGAAATGTTACAGAAATAGCCAACTCCGTTACATTCTATAGTGGCTGTCGTCGGACTCAGTTCATCGATGATTCCACGTATATAGTCAATCATAGGTCGTTATATTTTTTTGTTGTCGCAAAGATAGTCTAAAATAACAATAAATAAGTTTATTTTATGTATTAAATAAGTAAAAAGATGAAGATTTATTTGTTTTGTTTGAAATTAATTTCGCACATTTGCAGTTGGAATAATAATTTTACTGACATAAATGAAACAGGTAGACGGAAAGGTATCGCAGGTCATTGGACCGGTAGTTGACGTTCAGTTCCCGGCCGACAATCTCCCACGTATACATGAGGCAGTAGTTATTGAGCGAGATGACGCTCACAAGTTGATAGCGGAGGTGCAGCAGCACCTCGGAGAGAATACCGTACGTTGCGTTGCCATGGAGAGCACAGACGGTCTCCGCAGAGGAATGGTGGTGGAGGCTCAAGGTTCACCAATCACTATGCCTGTGGGCGCACAAGTGAAGGGGCGTCTCATGAATGTGTGTGGCGAACCTATTGACGGCATGGAACCTATGTCCAGGGATGGTGCCTTGCCGATTCATCGTGAGGCTCCCAAGTTTGATGAGCTCACTCCTGCACAGGAGGTTCTTTATACTGGTATTAAGGTGATTGACCTTATCGAACCATATGCAAAGGGAGGAAAAATCGGACTCTTCGGAGGTGCAGGTGTTGGTAAGACAGTTCTTATCCAGGAACTTATCAATAATGTTGCCAAGAAAGGTAACGGCTTTTCCGTGTTCACCGGAGTGGGCGAGCGAACGAGAGAGGGTAATGACCTTCTCCGTGAGATGATAGAGTCTGGTGTCATTCGTTATGGAGAGAAATTCAAGAAAGCCATGGACGAGGGACATTGGGATTTAAGTCTTATTGATAAGGATGAATTGGAAAAGTCACAGGTGAGCCTTGTTTTCGGACAGATGAATGAGCCGCCAGGTGCTCGTGCGTCCGTAGCGCTTTCTGGGTTGACTGTGGCGGAAAGTTTCCGCGACGCAGGCAAGGCTACAGGTGAGAAACGTGATATCTTGCTGTTTATTGATAATATCTTCCGCTTTACTCAGGCGGGCTCAGAGGTGTCTGCATTGCTCGGACGTATGCCGTCAGCAGTCGGATATCAGCCAACCTTGGCTTCGGAAATGGGTAAAATGCAGGAGCGTATCACATCCACTAAGGACGGTTCAATAACGTCTGTGCAGGCTGTGTATGTGCCAGCTGACGACTTGACAGACCCGGCACCGGCAACGACTTTCTCACATCTTGACGCAACGACAGTGCTCAACAGAAAGATTGCTGAGCTTGGTATATATCCTGCAGTGGACCCTCTTGACTCTACGTCACGTATACTTGACCCAAATGTTGTCGGAGAGGAACATTATGAGACTGCTCAGAGAGTGAAACAGATTCTTCAGAGACAGAAAGAATTGCAAGATATTATAGCTATCCTCGGTATGGAAGAATTGTCTGATGAGGATAAACTAACAGTGAGCAGGGCGCGACGAGTGCAGCGATTCCTCTCTCAGCCATTCGCTGTCGCCCAACAGTTCACGGGAGTGCCGGGAGTGATGGTGAGCATTGAGGATACGATAAAAGGATTCAAAATGATTCTTGACGGCGAGTGTGATGACTTACCTGAGCAGGCGTTCCTGAATGTCGGAACGATTGAGCAGGCGTTCGAGAAAGCAAAGAGACTCGCAGAACAAGCTAAGTGATGAGTATGTTGCTGAAAATAATTACCCCACATGGTGTGAAGTATCAAGGCGAGGTGTCCAGAGTGAAATTTCCCGCAGCTAACGGTCTGATGGAGATTCTGGAGAACCATGCGCCAATGATTGCGGCTGTGTCTGAGGGAGAGGTGACTGTCGATGACGATATCTTGAACGTTGGAGGCGGAATATTAAGGGTTGAGGACAATAAGGTTACAATCGTATGCGAGTAAGACTGCAGTTCTATGCCACCGTGTTGTGTGTGGCGGGCATATTGTTGGGAATGGCGAGTAAGATGTTTTTCCCGGAGTATTGGTTCGGACTTTATCCGCTTATACTTGTTGCCTACTGGCTGATGGAGATGGTGATGTCGTTTGTGGCTGGTAAGTACGAAGGGCATATGGGCGAAGCTTCTTTGGAAGGCGGAAAGTGGATGAAGATTTACATGATATGCAAGCTGGTGAAGGTTATCGTGACACTTGGTCTGATACTTGTCGGTTTGTTCCTCTCTGATGGACAAACCCAGAAAGTGTTGTTTGCCTCGTGTGCCGTGGTTTTCTATCTTGCCAATTTGGCTGTGGAAACCTACGTGATAACTAAAAGATAAAAGAAATTGGTATGAGAAGATTACTGTGTGTGCTGATGTTTCTCGCAGGTGTAGCCATGTGTTCATATGCGGGAGAGGAAAAGCCTGAGAAAAATGAGCTTGATGTCCCGGGTGTCATCTTCGGACATCTCGGCGACTCTTATGAGTGGCACATAGCAGATGGTGCTGTTATTCACCTTCCGTGTATTGTGTATGATATTGATAAGGGACTCACTGTGTTCTCTTCTAGCAAGCTTAAGAATGGAGGTGGGTATGCCGGATATCACTTAGATGCTATGAGCGGTAAGATTGTGAATGAGAACGGTGAACGTCCATTTGACATATCGATAACTAAAAATGTGTTGCAGCTCTTCATCGTGTGTGTTTTGTTGTGTGCCGTGGTTATTGGACTCACCGTGTGGTACAAGCGCAATGGTTATGAGAAGGCACCGGGAGGATTTGTCGGAGCGATGGAAGCAGTCTTTGACTTCGTGGACAAAGACATTGCTAAAGCGAATATAGGACACGGATATGAGAAGTTCAGCCCGTATCTTGGTACGGTGTTCCTGTTCATTCTTACATGTAACTTATTGGGACTTATTCCTGTGTTCCCAGGTGGAGCGAACCTGACAGGAAATATCGCAGTGACCATGACGCTATCTGTTGCCACATGGATAGCGGTGAATTTCTTCGCTCCGAAAAAATACTTCAAAGAGATTTTATGGCCTGACGTGCCTGTGTTCCTGAAGGCTCCATTGCCGATAATGCCGGCTATAGAGTTCATTGGCGTGTTCACGAAGCCGTTTTCGCTGACGATACGTCTCTTTGCCAACATCTTTGCGGGACATGCCATTATCTTGTCTCTCACATGTATAATATTCATAGCATGGCAGAGCGGAGCGGCTCTCGGATTACCTATGACGGTGGTCAGTGTGCTGTTTTGTATGTTTATGAACTGCCTTGAGCTTCTTGTGGCTTTTGTGCAGGCTTATGTCTTTACTCTTCTCTCAGCAAGTTTCATCGGCCTTGCTCAGAATGAGTGAGAAACCGAATAAATGAAAAATATTAACAACTAAAAATAAGAAAATATGTTACTTCAAGCAATCGCAGCGGGTGCAGGACTCGCAAAATTAGGTGCCGGAATCGGCGCAGGCATAGCAGTTATCGGCGCAGGTATCGGAATTGGAAACATTGGTAAGGCGACCGTTGAGTCTATAGCTCGTCAGCCTAGTGCTGCCGGTGATATCCGTTCAGCGATGATTCTCTCTGCAGCTTTCGTTGAGGGATGTGGACTCTTCGCCATTGTAGCTTGTGTATTAGCAATCGTTTTATAATTATCTCATATGGGACTACTTACGCCGGATCCGGGGCTTCTCTTCTGGATGGTGATCTCTTTCGCTGTCGTTTTTGTCGTTGTGGCGAAGTTCGGTTTTCCCGTGATAATCGGGATGGTGAACAAGCGTAAAGAGTACATCGAGATGTCCCTGCTCTCAGCCCGTGAGGCTAACGACAAGCTGGCGGGTATTAAGTCGGAGGGAGAGCGTCTGATTGCTGACGCTAAGAACCAGCAACAGGAGATAGTGGCTGGTGCCATGGCTGAGAGGACGAAAATCGTTCTCGCTGCTCAGGAACAAGCTTCAGCTGAGGCATCAAGGATAGCACGTGAGTCGGCAGATGCCATTCAGCGCGCTAAAGATGCTGCGTTGTCAGACGTGCGGGATGAGGTTGCCGAGCTGGCAGTCAAGGTTGCCGAGTGTGTCATTCGTGAGAAGATGAGTGACGACGCTGAGCAGAAGAAGGCTGTTCTGAGGATGATAGATCAACTTTAGCATTCGTACGGATGAAGAATGGAAGTATAGCAACACGGTACGCGCGTGCCTTGTTTGACGAGGCGAGGGAGCAGGGCAAGGACAGGCATGTATATGACTGTCTGCGACTACTTCATGACGCCATGAAGGCGGAGCCTGAGCTTCAGTCAGTGCTTATCAGTCCACGTGTCACACCAGAGAAGAAGGTGAGTCTTTTGGCTGTGGCGAGCGGAGAAAAGGACGACATGTCGTTGTATGTACGTTTTCTGCGTCTTGTTGTCAGGCATGGTAGGGAAGCGTATATGCGTACTGTCATTTTTGTATACTGTGACCTGTATCGTGAGCATTACGGCATTGACAGGGTGGTGTTTGAGACAGCCAGGCCCGTTGATGACGAAGTGCGTCAGGCTGTCATCAAGAAGGTGAGTCAGAAGACTGGGCATGAGGTTGAGCTTGTTACTGCTGTCAAGCCTGAGCTGATAGGAGGATTCAGGATACGGGTTGGTGACGTGCGCTATGATTACAGCTATCAGACTAAGCTGTTTAATATCAGAAATAGATTATGGAACAAATAAAAGTAAGTGAGGTGACAGCGATGCTGCGTCAGCAGTTGGCTGACATCGAGAATGATGATGCGTTAGGCTCTGAAGCCGAGGTGGGAACCATTCTTCAGGTCAGTGACGGTGTAGTGCGCGCCTACGGATTGCGTAACGCCGAGGCGGGTGAGCTGCTTGAGTTCGACAATGGCATGCAGGCTATTGTCATGAATCTTGAGGAGGATAACGTGGGTGCTGTTCTCCTCGGTCCAACCGATAGTGTGGAGGAAGGTGACACGGTGAAACGTACTGGACGAATAGCCTCCATACCAGTCGGAGAGGGTATGATTGGACGTGTGGTGAACACGTTGGGACAACCTGTGGATGGAGATGGTGTCATAGAAGGTGAGCTTATTGACATGCCGTTGGAGCGCAAGGCTCCGGGAGTCATATATCGTCAGCCTGTCAATGAGCCTTTGCAGACAGGGCTGAAAGCCGTTGACGCAATGATTCCGATAGGCCGTGGCCAGCGTGAGCTCATCATTGGTGACCGTCAGACAGGTAAGACTGCGATAGCCATCGACACAATCATCAATCAGAGAGCGAATTATGAGGCAGGAAAGCCTGTCTACTGCATATACGTGGCCGTGGGACAAAAAGGCTCCACTGTGGCTACAATTGTCAACACGCTTAGGCAGAAGGGCGCCATGGACTACACCGTGGTGGTCAGCGCCACGGCGTCAGATCCCGCTGCCATGCAGTATTTTGCTCCTTTTGCTGGAGCGGCTATAGGTGAGTATTTCCGAGACACAGGTCGTCATGCTCTGGTGGTATATGACGACTTGTCCAAGCAAGCCGTAGCTTATCGTGAGGTGTCGCTGATCCTCAAGCGTCCTTCCGGACGTGAGGCATATCCTGGTGATGTGTTCTACCTTCACTCAAGGCTTTTGGAGAGGTCGGCTAAGATTATCGCTCAGCAGGAAGTTGCGGAGAAGATGAATGACCTGCCGGACAGTCTGAAAGGACGCGTGAAAGGTGGTGGTTCGCTGACTGCGCTGCCTATCATTGAGACTCAGGCGGGAGACGTCAGTGCGTACATCCCTACGAATGTCATCTCAATCACCGACGGACAGATATTCTTGGAGACAAACCTGTTCAACCAAGGTGTACGACCTGCCATCAATGTGGGAATATCTGTGAGCCGTGTCGGAGGTAACGCACAGCTGAAGGCCATGAAAAAGGTGGCAGGAACATTAAAGATAGACCAGGCACAGTATCGTGAGCTGGAGAGTTTCTCAAAGTTCGGAGGAGACATGGATGCCGTTACGGCGTTCACGATAGACAAGGGACGTAAGAACTCACAGTTGCTCATACAGAAGCAGTACAGTCCAATGCCTGTGGAGGAGCAGATAGCCATCTTGTATGTTGGTACGCATGGATTGCTTCGTGATGTGCCTCTCGACAAAGTGAGCGTGTTTGAGCACCGTTTTATTGAGATACTGAAAGCCGCTCATGAGGAAGATGTGCTCTCACAGCTTAGAAAAGGCGTCATCGATGATAATGTGTGCAAGGTCATTGAGGATGTGGCGTCTTCAGTCTCGCTCGATTAGCCACGTCAGACCCAGTGAGTGACGTAATGTGAAAACTGTCATGGGACAGTATTGTGGTTTTAAAAATTTCTTATATAGGTGGCAAGTCTAAAGGAAATAAAAGGACGAATCTCGTCAGTACAAACGACGCAGAAGACGACGAGTGCGATGAGGATGGTGGCGAGTGCCAAGCTGCACCGAACCCAGGCTATCACGCAGACGTTTCTGGAGTATGTTGACGAGATGCGGAATATCATCGATTGTCTGATGCCGGACGACCATGGAGTGTCGGACGGGGAGACCCGTCAGGTGATAAATGCGGACACATGCACTAAGATAGCCATAGTGGCGGTGTCGTCATCGTCAGGCTTGTGCGGTTCGTTCAACTCCAACATCATCAAGGCTACCTTCAACAAGATGGCGGAGTATAGGTCCAAGGACAAGGAGGTGATAGTCATACCAATCGGTAAGAAAATAGCCCATGAGTTGCATAAGGCTGGTGAGGACGTGTTGCTTGACTACTACTCACTCGCAGACTATATTGGTAATCCGAAGAGTGATGCTTACGCTCATGCGGCGTTCCTTATAGAACATCTCATACATATGTATAATGAGGGTGAGATAGACGGAGTGGAGTTTCTCTATCACCACTTCAAGAATATGGGTTCTCAGGTCATCACGTCAGAGTGGCTCGACCTGTCGGGAACGTCAGCCTTTGATGGTAACGTGAAGTTGAGAACGGACTATCTGACAGAACCGTCGCCAGCGGAATTGTTACGGCAACTTGGACCAAAAATGATGAATTCCAGAATGTACGGAATATTGCTTGACTCGGTGACGTCCGAGCATGCGGCCCGTATGATGGCGATGCAGACGGCGGATGACAATGCGAAAGAGTTGTTACAGGAGCTTGTGCTTCTCTACAACAAGTCTCGTCAGCAGGCGATAACAAATGAGTTGATAGACATCATGGGTGGTAAGACTGCGGAGTGAGCAGCGGTATTCGTGAGACGGAAATGTTGGTAGCGCTGGTGATGTGCGAGCAGTCTTTCCGGTTGACTAAGTGAATGAACATAATCAGAACGTTGGGGCAGACTTATGCACCAACGTTTTTTTGTTCTGTAACCATTGCGTCTCGCTCGTCATATCCCTTGACATTTCGACCCTGTTTTCTTGCTGTATGTATATATATTTAAAAGGTGTAAGAAATATGATGGGAAATCCTGCCGCAATTGTGTGCGAAACATGATAAATGTCATAAAAAACGTCCTCTTTTGTAATGTCCACATGTGTTTATGAGCACTTATTACTTAATGTTTAACATAATTTTTAAAAATGGAAGATGTTTTTTCATGCTTATCGCAAAATATTTGTATATTTGCTGCGATACGAAGGGGATGTAAAGTCTCCAAGATGAAATTTCACAGATTGGTCCTTCCCAAGTAAAAAGGCCAAGAAAAAACAAAAAGAATTTATCAACTATATTTTTTAACTTAATCTTAATAGACTTATGAAGAAACTGAAACTTGTCATGCTATCAGCGTTCGCTTCGCTGTTTAGTTCAAGTGCATTCGCTCAGTTTACCAGTGATGCCGAGTACATCCTTCAGGATGTCAAAACCGGCAGGTACTTGGGTGGTGCCAATTCGTGGGGTACTCAGGCGTCTCTGCTTGACCATGGTCAGCAACTCAAGCTGACTTATGTGAGTGACGGTGTGTACACTATCGATTCACATGCTTATAACAATGCCTCTCAGCACTTCTTTGGTGGTACATACACGGATAGTGGTTCCACAAATATTTATTTCACTGCAGTTGGTGACTATTACGCCCTCTCAACTGCTGAAGGCTCAAACTATATCACATATCTAAATGCGAGTCAGACGATTCCTACAGTAACTAATACTGGTGCGTCTGTTGATGACGCCATAAAGTTCAGGGTTCTTGCTGTGGAAAATCTGAAGGATAACCTTAGTGAGGGTGATGACGCTACGTTCCTTGTCAAGAACTGGAACTTCAGCCGTAACCAAAACTCATCATATTACCCAACATGGACAGGTTCATTTTTTGCCGGTGGTGCTAATGATAATATGTGTGCCGAGAAGTATCATGCCACATTCGACGTATATCAGACCATCAGCGTTCCAAATGGTACATATAAAGCAGTTGGTCAGGGATTCTACCGTCAGGATGGTTCAGACAATGATAACCTACCTGTATTCTACGCCAACTCTGAAAGCGTGACTCTTCCGATTATCACAAGGGATGCCGGTGAGATAACACAGAACTTGTATAGTGGATCCACTTATAATGGAGGTAACCCTAATAATATGGTTGCAGCTTCAGGAGCCTTTACCCAGGACCTCTATCTGACCGACACTATTGAGGTGACAGTGACTACAGGTTCTCTTACATTGGGCTACAAACTTGAGAACAACACTGCTCTCTGGTCAATATTCGACAAAATTCAGCTCTTCTATGGGAAGGGTGTTGACCTCTCTGAATATATCTCTGGCTATGAGTCTGCTTTCGCTGCGGCGGAGACTGCGCTTGCTTCTAAGATGAATGCGGACGTGAGAGCTGAGCTTGAGGCTGTATACGACCAGTATGCCGGCAATACATACTCAACAGGAGACGAGTATGCTGCTGCATCTGCTGCATTGCAGACAGCTGTCAACAACGCCAACACTTCAATCAACGCTTATAAGACAGCTAAGTCAACAATAGATAACATCGATGACTTGTTGACCAACTCAAACTTCTTCACTGCTTCAGCCTTGACTACATTCAAGACTGCAAGTGATGATTTCGCTGCTAAGTATGAGGCAGAGTCTCTCACAAACTCAGAGGCTACAGCATTCCAGTCTACAGTGTTCGGAAGTGGTGCTTGGCATGCGTCTAACACCGTTGATGACCTTCTCTTGTCTTCTTTCGGAACCACAGACTATAATGGCAATCCTTATATCAACACTTGGTCAACAGAGGGTAACCAGACTACTGACGGTTCTGGTATGACTACTCCGTTCTTCGAGTATTGGACAGGTGACGGTAACTCTCTCTCTGCCACAACTCAGTCAGGTACACTCACAGGTCTCGCTGAGGGTCTTTATCAGGTTTCTGCTCTCGTACGAGTAAGAATCAAGAACGGTAGTGATGCTGATGCTTACGGAATCACAATGTCTGCCAATGGTGATAATGCTGTTGACGTGTGCGGTACTAACACATGTGCTGACGGTACTCAGTTCCGTTATGGTTCTTTCAGAACAACAGCATTAGTTAAGGATGGTCAGCTTGTTGTTTCTTTCAATGTTGCAGAGGATAACAATATCAGCTGGCTCGCTTACAAGAACGTATTGTACACTAAGCTGCGCGACCTCACAGACGAGGAGAAGGCTGTTGCTCCGACTTCAATTGTTGTAAACGCTTCAAGCACAAACTTGTATGCTGGTGAGACAACAGACTTGTCTCTCACATTTGCTCCGGACAATGCGACAACAACAGGTACTTGGTCTTCAAGCAACACAGCTGTAGCTACTGTTGCTGATGGTGTTGTCACTGCAGTTGCAAGTGGTAGCGCAATCATCACATACACAAGCTCTGTTAACTCAGAGGTGAGTGGCTCTGTCGCTGTCAATGTTAGTGCTGTTCCTTCTGTGACTGTTACAGACTTCACATCCACAACTCCTGCTGGTAAGTTCATCTACACTTACGCAAGTGATGTTAAGGACGGTGGTGTTTCTGGCGCACAGGATGTAGTTGGTTTCAACAATATCGCCGGTGCAGGTTCTGATGGTAACGCTGCTGGTGTATTCACTTACGGTGAGACAACAGGCAGACTCGGTGGCGACAGCTATCTTGCTCCAGATGCTACTTCAACAACAACAACTAACGCCCTTGGTCTTGTTGCTGTTTGGGGGGCTACTTCAGAGTATGGTCTCGATGTTACTCTTCCAGCCGGAACATATACAATGACTGTTCCAACAACAAATATTTCTGGTACCGCAAGCGTTACAAACCTTACGGGTGTTGTGATCGGTTCTACTGCTACTTATGCTTCAAACACTTCATTTGGTGTTGGTTCATGGGTAGATCAGAAAGTCAAGTTCACTCTTGAGTCTTCTACTGATGTGACACTTACAATCGGTTATAAGTCTAACGGTAGCGGTTCAGGCGCTAACCCACACCTCTTCTATGATGGTATCGTTCTTTCTTCTGTCGACGCTGACATGGATGTCGTTGCTGCTAATGTGGCAACAGCTCTCGCAGCTGTAGAGACAGCTAAAAACGCTGCTGCTGAGGAGGCTGCCGCAGCTGCTCTCGCAGAGGCTAAGACAAATAAGCTCAACGCTATTGCAGCTCTTTCTCCAGTAGGTTCTGGTATCTTCCAGTACAGCTCTGCTGCTGTTGAGCGCGCAAATGCTGCCGTTGAGGCTGCCACTACAATTGATGATGTTGAGGCTGTCAGTCTCCCAATCGTCACTGCTCCTTCTTCTTCCGATGCTTATCAGCTTTCAAGTGCAAACGGTAACTTCGTGATAATCTCTGGCGGTGTTAAGCTCGTTTCTAAGCAGGAGCCTGTTTACTTCACACAGAACTCTGATGGTACATTCACTATCAACAATGGTACTGAATATGTTGTTTCTTCAACAGCTAATGCTTGGACATTGACTTCTACTGAGACTGCAGCAGACGCTACTTCTTATACTGTAGTTGCTGCTGATGGTGGTATCACAATTCAGAGCGCTAATGGTTACTTTGGTATGGATAATGACGAAGCTGGCGCATCATTGTATCGCAACAAAGCTGCTACAGTCTTCGCTATAGCTTCTTACGAGGCGCCTGTAAGCGAGATTGCTCTTAACGATGACGAGGAGTTCAGCGCAGCTGAGGGCACATATGACCGTGTTACTTATACTCGTCAGTTCAACAACACTAAGTGGCAGTCACTCTACTTGCCATTCTCATTCGATGTGGACGCTCAGTCAGGTTTGACATTCGCTTCTGTTAACGATGTCAACGCTTACGATCTTGACGATGATGGTGAGATTGACAAGTCTGAACTTGAGTATCGTGTTTATCAGTCAGGAAGCACAGTATATGCTTTCAATCCAGTATTGGTTAAGGCATCATCTGTTGGTGAGTATGTCATTACTTCTAATGATAACTATGTTGGCGAGGAGCAGGTAAGAGTGATTTCTTTATCTTCAACAGTTAAGAATTTCGACATTTACGGAAGTCTCAGTTCTGTCAGCGCTGAGAATCTCAATGGCTCTTACGCTTTCGCTAATGGTTCTCTCTGCAAGGCAAATGGAGAGTCTGGTCTTGCCGGTTACCGTTGGACTCTTAAAATGGAGAATAAGAGTATAGACAATCTTGACCTTTCTTCTGCTACAAATGTGGAGCTTCCATCTGTTGATGAGGTAAGCAGTGATGATTACACATTCGCTGACCACACAACATTCACAGCGTCTAACACTATTCAGTACAATAGCCTCGTTTACAACCGTAAATATGGTAATACTTACTGGCAGACACTTTGTGTACCATTCTCTATCTCATACGATGATGCTAAGGCTGTAGGTCTCTCTCTTGCTAAGATCAACGACGTCAACCTCTACGACAATGATGAGGATGGTGTTACAGATGAGTTCGAGATTGAGATTATTCCTCTTGGTGAGGGTGGTAAGACAATCCCTGGTGTTCCTTATCTCATTAAGGCAAACAAGGCTGAGACTAAGTCTCTTGTAATGAGCGATCCTACTATCTACAACATGAGTGAAGATTTGACTTGCTCAAATGCTAATTATAATTATACTTTCATAGGTACAACTGCTCCTTATGCGATGTCAAATGGTGGTTATACTATCAACGGTGGTCAGATTATGTCTTCTACAAGCACACTCTCTGCTGAGCGTTGGTATATGACAATCGATGATAAATATAATTCTCGGACTGCTAACTATCGTATCCGTGTCGTAGGTTCTGATGATGTTGAGGAGTTTGACGAGTACGCTACAGGTGTTGATGAGATAGAGCTTGCTGACGTTGCTGACTCTGAGGCAGTGTTCACAGTTGACGGACGCCGTGTTGACGATTCTAACCTTCCTGCAGGTGTTTACATCAAGGCTGGTAAAAAGTTCATTGTAAAGTAACTCTCAATAAACATATTATTAATTTTTAAAACTAGAACATGATGAAGAAATCTTATGTTAGCCCTGCTGCTAATGAGGAAGTTGCTCTTCTTAGAGCGAGTCTTCTCGCTGGTAGCGTATCTGGCGTTAAGCAACAGACATCAGGCTCTAATCCAAATGTGCCAGGAGCAAGCGGTGATTTGGACGATGATGGAGCTAGAATGCGAGTTAGCGTTGACTGATTCAGGTCTTATACACGTTTAGTGTAATGCTAATATGTTTTCCCCATTCGCTTTTGCGAATGGGGATTTTTTTATATGCGTATACTTGTCATAATCACTGCGTACGATAAAAATATTCTTGGAGATAAATGAAATAATATACGCAAAAAAGTTTTGTTTTACGAAAGCAAGATATTATCTTTGTGTGTGACGATACAGCGTTGTCGCATGGCTTGTCGTTGAATAGATGTAATACCGAAACTGACACATGAGTAAATCTGACTATGTTAAACCGCGGATGACGGTGCGTTGTTTGTTGTACAACGTGTCTATGTTGCGTTCCAGCTCATACGGAGGCGTTGATATCAGTGATGAGCCGCCTATAGGCGGATTCGACGCGAGGGAGAGGTATGGAACCAAAGATGACTGGAATTATGAGTGGTGAGAATACGCCTCTCTTATTCGTTAGTGCTGTCATTTTTGCTGTTTTGTGACGTCTGTTTCTATTGTACTTTATGTTAACCGGATTTCCTATTTGTGCTATTTATTTTGTTGTCCTATATTTCCATAAATTATCTTGATGTGTGTTAATGAATAAATGCCTTTCAGTTTTTTTTCCGTGTCTTATTCTGGGTCTGAAAATCTTAGGTTAGGACGTTGAAAAGTTCAGGTTAGGATTTTTTTATTACTGTCCACTAAAAGTTTTAATAAGAAAAAAGAAAGGGCTGATTTCCTAATTGTGGAGTCAGC
>CALCEL010000050.1 GCA_937900485.1 uncultured Prevotellaceae bacterium | reverse complement strand
TATTTTAATGGCAACAACTTCCTTCATTCTTTTGAAATTATTTAGGACACTATTGGAGAAGAATAACAGATAAATGATGTTTGTGTCGATTTTTATTGCTATTTTTGTATGCCTGCAAAGTTTGTTGTGTTTTTTGCGGACGAATAAGTTTTTTCATTCTGATATTTAGGACTCTTACGTAATACTGAATTTAGGAATGGATATTTTTTTTGTGCTTGTGGTTTTGCCGCCGCATATATATAATTAAAGTGAACAAATGGAAAAGAATAATACGAAGGAGATAATTGATGTCAGGAAGTTGTTAAAGCTCATTTACAAAGAGAGACGTTTGTTTAAAAAGACAGTGCCGTTGGCGTTTATCTTGTCATGTATTTGGATCTTTCCTGAGCCAAGGTACTATAATGCGGAGGTGTCATTGGCGCCTGAGACTGTCTCCGAGAGTGCCAGCGGTGGACTGTCTGCTATAGCCGCCACATTCGGAATGAATCTCGGAGGTGCTCAGAATGACGCCATATATCCGGCGCTCTATCCAGAGCTGTTCGACTCCAATGACTTTATTGTCAGCTTGTTCGATATTGATGTGGCAACTGAGGACGGAGAGGTGAAGTGTGATTATTACACATACCTGAAAAAGCATCAGAAGCATAATTTCCTGACTTATCCCTTTAAGCGTTTCTGGAAGAGCGTCACGGGACTGCTGAAGACGAAAAAGAATAATCCTTCGGGAGCTGGTGGCGAGGAGAAGATTAACTCGTTTAACATGTCGGAGGAGGATAACATGCTCGTTGAGGGAGTGAAGAAGAAGATAATGTGTTCCGTAGATAAGAAGACAGATGTCACGACAATCATAGTCAAAGACCAGGATCCGCTGGTGTGCGCCACTCTGGCGGACTCCGTCAAGGAGCGTCTGCAGAGATTCATCACTGCTTATAGAACAAGCAAGGCTAGACAGGACATGGTGTACTATGATGAGTTGTGTGACTCGGCTAAGGTGGAGTATGAGAAGGCGGTGAAAGTGTACAGCGAGTACTGTGACTCTCATAAGGATATGGTGCTTCAGACGTATGTTTCAAAGAGAGACGAGCTGGAGAATGACATGTCCGTGAAGTTCAACACCTATAATGCCATGAACTCTCAGCTGCAGACAGCTAAGGCTAAGGTGAGAGAGAAGACACCGGCCTTCACTACCCTGAAAAGTGCTACAGTGCCAATCAAACCGGCCGGACCAAAACGTATGATATTTGTCTTCGGAATGACGTTCCTGACTATTATCGGCACAAGCCTGTGGATATGCAGGCATGACCTGGTCGCAAGAGAGTAGTTGTTGTCTGTTAATCTTGTAATGATTGGTCATGGTGAATTTTGTTGACTTAATTCTGAACAGACTTCATCTTCCTGAGAGCAGAGAGAAGATTGTCAGTAATCTTATCTGGTCGGTTCTCGGTAAGGTCGTCAATCTCTTGGGCGGACTGTTGGTGGGTGTTATCGTCGCCCGTTATCTTGGTACCGTGCAGTACGGTGTGATGAACTATGTGATTGGGTTCGTGGCGTTGTTCCAACCTTTTGCCATGTTTGGACTCGACAGTATCGAGGTACGTGAGGAGTCGAGGGGCGTCAAGCCCTATCAGACGATACTAGGCACGGCGTTTGGCCTTAAGGTCGTCTTGGCCCTGTGTTTCATGTCCGTGATCATCACTCTTTCTTTTCTCATAGAGAGTGATAAGGAAGTGGTCATGCTGATAATGATCTATAGCCTGTCTGTGTTGTTCAATTCGGCTAACGTCATGCGTAACTACTTCATCTCGCTCGTGAAGAATGAGTATGTTGTGAAGTCTGAGATAAACAGAACCGTCGTGGGTATGCTGATAAAGTTGGTGTTGCTCTACATGAACGCTCCGTTATTTTTTTTCATCATAGCATATACCTTCGACGTCGTACTGCTTGCCAGCGGCTATCTCTATTCTTATAATCGTCATGTGGGTAGCGTGAGTGAGTGGCGTTGGGACACCGACTACGCCAAGTATCTGCTGAAGGAGTCATTCCCTCTGGTGTTGACCTATGCGGCGGTGGTGGTGTACCAGCGAATAGATCAGGTCATGATCGGTAACATAATAGACAAGGAGAGTGTGGGCTATTTCTCTGTGGCGTCCAAGTTCGTGGAGATCCTGATGTTTGTCAGTGTCATGCTCGTGCAGACCATCACACCGATTCTTGTCCAGTGCCGCGAGAGGAGTCAGGAGGAGTACGAGAAGAAGGGACAGATGTTCATGAATGTATCCTTTTGGCTGTCGGTGATATGTGCCTCGCTCATGTTCGTGTGCTCAACGTGGATAGTGAGATACACTTATGGTGAACATTTCATGTTCGCGGTGACTGTCCTTCAGGTGTTATGCTTTAAGGCGCTCGGTGTCTCTCTGTCAAGTGTCGGTGGCGCAATGATTGTCATAGAGGGATTGCAGCGGTACGCTGTGCTAAGAGATGTGCTTGGCTGCGTGTGCTGCGTGGTGCTGAACAACATTCTGTTGCCGCACTATGGTGTGGTGGCAGCCGCCTTCGTGGCGATACTGAGTAATCTGTTTGCCGGCTATGTGTCTGGACTGTTCATCCCTGTTTACCGTCATATTTTCATACGACAGACCAAGGCGGTTCTGTTTGGATGGAAAGACATTGTTAATGTTAAAAGTTTGTTGGGAAGATGATATTTGTTCCATTCATATATTTTTTGTGTTTGACATTGTATGTGTGGCACAAACATAGGGCCTTTGACGTTTGTGTCGTAATGACCGGCCTGTATGCGCTGACCTCATTGCTTGCTATGATAGTGTATCTTATGGACGAGCTTGAGGGTGGCGGAATATTATATGGCGACCTTCATTCCGACATAGAGATTGGCGTGGTGCCAACAGTGATTTACTGTGTGGTACTGTCGCTGACACTGCTGCCTTTCACGTTAGTCAGCGAGAGTAAGATTGAACGTATAGTCAATAATGCCCCGTGGACGATGTATCTTGTCAGTTGGGTCATGATATGTCAGTTCTTCCTGACGTTGTATCTTGTTGTCGACTCGACGTATGAGATCCTGAGCGGCGACTTGTCAGCCTTACGCGCCAGTCATTATAATGGCGAGATGTCACCGGCGGAGTTGAAGGCGTTGACGTTGCCGGTCGTGCTTCAGTATTATCATTACATGACATATAGCACGATTCTGTCGATGCCTCTCTTTTTCTATTACCTTTGTTTCGAGAAGAAGCCTTGGTGGTTCCTGACTCTTCTCTTTATGTCTACTCTAACCATGCCGATAGCCGCCATTCAGGTTGTTGACAGAACGGAGTTCGTCTATTATGGTTTGATGTTTGTGTGGTGCGTCGTCTTTTTCCGCAGGTTTATGACAAAGAGACAGAAGGTAAAGCTGGGTCTTGCGTTGTCACCGTTGGCACTTGGCGCCTTGGCGTATTTCGTGGTGGTGACAGTGGCCCGATTTGATGACTCACGTGACAAGGAAAACAAGGGTGCCGCCATCACGGCCTTGCAATACGCTGGTCAGGGTTTCCTGAACTTCTGTTATTTCTGGGAGTACGGCAACGGAGACTATCCCACGATAGAACGTGTCATGCCGATGACCAGTCACATGCTTTTTCATGTCGACTCGACGTCTGAGCATAGGGCAGAGAGGGGAGACAGACAGCAGGGATTCAGAATAAGTGTGTTCGGAACCTTCATTGGTGACGTGCTCCTCGACTTGGGCTTCGCTGGCATGGTGATGTGGGCGCTGTTCTTCGCCTTCGTCTGTTGCATGATTTTTCAGACTCCTCACCGGACTGAGTTTAATACCGGTGAGCTGCTGGCAATTTTCATGGTGTCGGCGGTACCTCTCTTCGGACTGTTCTATTACAGGTATTACCTCTTCACGCACTTCTTCACGTTGTTTTTTGTTGCTGTTTCATACTTCATGTCTAAATATACAATTCGTTTATAGAATGAAAATATACACTGTTATTGTCACATACAACGCCATGCGTTGGCTGGGAAGATGCCTGGAGTGCTTGAAGGCGAGTACTGTGGACACTTCAACCGTTATTGTTGACAATAAATCCACTGACGACACATTGTCTTTCGTGCGTGAGAACTATCCTGACATTATGGTTTTTGCGCAGGAGGAGAACCTGGGCTTTGGACAAGGGAATAATGTGGGCATTAGGTATGCTATGGAGCAGGGTGCCGACTATGTGCTGCTCCTGAATCAGGACGCATATCTTTTCCCGGACACGTTGAGGCTGTTGTGTGAGGCAAGCGATGGCGTGTCATTGCTCTCACCTGTACAAATGAATGGGGATGGCTCAGCTTTGGACAAGATGTTTCGTTTTTTGCTGTCTGAGTCGGAGACGTCGCTCGCCGATGATGTGCTGACTGGAAAGGGTGTGCGTGATGCTTATGAGATGAGACGTGTCAGCGCCGCTTGTTGGCTCATGCCTGCGTCTGTTGTTAGGAATGTGGGAGGCTTTAATCCTCTTTTCTTCCATTATGGTGAGGACGATAATTACCTTTGCCGTCTTCACTATCATGGCATTAAGGTGTTTGTGGTGACTGCTGCTAAGATGAGTCATGACAGGGGAGAGCATGGCAATGTTAACGTGTTTAACGCCGGAAAACTGCATCGGGATATCCTGAAGGTGGCTTGTGACGTCAATATGGGACTTCCACAAAGACTCAAGTGTTACGTGCGTCGCTTGTATGAGTGTTATGCGTGGGACCTGAGGGACGGACGTTATGTACCGTTTGCCTGGCTTGGACAAATGTGGTGGCTGCTCACACACCGTGGTCTGGTGTCGAAGTCACGTGAGAAAGAAAAAACAAAAGGAATGTTATGGCTGTGAAATTGTCTATCGTGATGCCGGTCTTCAACAACCGTGACTTGGTAGTCGAGATGTGGCGCTCCATTATTGATAATGAGTTTACCGACTGGGAATTGTTGGCTATTGACGATGGGTCTGACGATGACTGTTATACTTCACTGACGACTTTCGCAAGCAATGACAAAAGAGTCAGATATGCCAGAAGAAAGTCTGACGTCAAAGGCGCTCAGTCGTGTCGTAATGAGGGACTGTCGCTGGCGACAGGAGAGTTTGTGATATTTTTCGACTCTGATGACTTGATTACAGCGTCATGTCTTGGAACACGTGTGAAAGCGTTGGACGAGAGAAACGATGTGGACTTCATGGTGTTCCCGTCAGGTGTGATCAGAGATAATGTCTTTTCCGACAAAGAGGATGAGTTCGCCTATGGCTATCCTGTATATGGTGATGATTATAACGCTTTCGCGAGACGGACCTTGCCTTTCATCGTGTGGAATAATATATATAGGACGGAAAGATTGCGTGAGAAAGATATAAGGTGGGATGAACGTTTGCAGTCTTTGCAGGACGCGGACTTCAATTTGCAATGTATGTTCTCTGGAATGACATATGATTACTATAGGGGTGAGGACACGACCCGCTCTTATTCCGCTAAAGCTGACATTGGATACAGGATAGACGGTAATGCCGGCTCCGTGTCAAAGAAGGCAGTGTCAACCAGGCATAGGGATAGTGTTATATATGCTATAGACAAGTTTTTTGTGATGTATCACATGGCTTTTGCCCATCGCTACGACTACGCCTTATATAAAGGAGTGTTGTTCCTGTATAATTGGATGCAGTCGGACGGAATAGATGATGAGTTTAGCGGTCGCATGGCTGATGTGGTGTATAAACACTCCGCTGTGTATGGATGCTTGCTGAAGTGTCAGGTGCTTGCGAGTAAGATACTGAGATTGTTTGTGCCGGCTAAGAAGGCTCGTCAGATTCCTATGCTCATACATCTCGTAGACAGTAGGAGGAGAGTGCGCACGAAATGCGATGATATCCGCTCACTGATAAGATGAGCAGAGGCCGGCCTATCATGAAATAAGTAATAACAGATTTGATAATGAAAAGAGTATCTGTCATCATTGTGACATACAACTCGGAGAGAGATATCTTTGACTGCGTCAGGAGCCTGATGAGTCATGCGGACATTCCGTTGGAGGATGTCGAGCTTATCATCGTGGACAATGACAGCGACGATACGGAGTCTATGTTCGCTGGGGTGAGGAAGATTTGGGGAGATGATATTGTCCTCATACGTAATGAGTGTAATGGCGGTTACGGTCAAGGTAATAACGTGGGAATAAGGAAAGCGACCGCGCCGGTGTTGCTGATTATTAACCCTGACGTGCGCTTCGTGGGACCTTTCATGGAAAAACCGCTCGGATGTTTTGATAAGGACAATAACCTTATTATGTATGGTATGAAGCAGATGTATTCCGAAACACAGGTCAGCAGGAACTCATTCTGGTTCACTACGTTGATAAATGGTTACGCTCGTACACTCTTGACAGGATTGTGTAATAGACTTGACATATACATCCCAAAATATATGTATTTCTCTGGTTCTTGTTTCTTCGTCAGAAAGGAGATGTTTGAGAAGGTGGGATTATTTGATGAGAGTGTTTTCATGTACGGCGAGGAAGACGACATCCATTACCGTCTCATGAGACGTTTTGGCGAAGGCTTCAGGTATGACAAGCACATCAGGTACATTCATCTCATGCTTGGCAGGAAGCCTAATGTGGAATATGAGAAGAAATTGTTGGAGGTGGATGTTTATCATCATAAAAAGAAAGGGGTGTCGGAGAAAAGTACGTTGACGTCATATCTGCAAAGTAACACGGTGCTGTTGGTGAGGGCGTATATAAGAAAGGTGTTGGGAGGCGGTGACAGTGAACAGCTGACTGTCCTTAGACAGTTCAGGAGACATATAAAGCATAGATTGTCTGAGTTATGAGCATGAATGACATGAATATAGATGTGCTGATCTCGTGCATGTTCCAGAAAGATTTGTCCATTGTGGATGAGTCGCGTCTTGCTGGTTCCGCCGTCATTGTCAACCAGTGCGACACTGACTCTTACGATGAGACGACGTGTGATGGCGGTCTCGTGAAGGTGATTTCCACTGCGGAGCGAGGACTGTCACGAAGCAGAAACATGGCGATAGGGTACTCTGATGCAGACGTGTGTCTGGTGTCTGATGATGACGAGGTGTACGCTGATGGTTATGCTGATAAGATAAGAGAGGCATATCATGAGTACCCAGACTCAGATGTCGTCATCTTTAAAATTGGTAATGCCGGAGACAAGCGTTTTCCGGACGACTCACGTGTGCTTGGTTATCTCGGTGTGCTGAGAGTGTCAAGTCAACAGATATCTTTCCGCAGACACCGTGTGAAAGAGGCGGGGATAAGGTTTGACGAGATGATGGGGTCTGGCACTGGTCATGGCTCGGGTGAGGAGGTGAAATTTCTCTTCGACTGTCTGAAGGCTGGACTGAAGATCCGATATGTGCCGGTCCAGATCGCCACATTAAAAGAAAAGAGTGACTCCCAGTGGTTCCACGGGTTTACTGATGAGTATTTCGTGAGACGAGGATGGTCGACGGCGCATTATATGGGAAAATTCTTCTCGTTCTTATACTGCACGTATTTTGCCGTCACCAAATATTCGTTGTACAGTAAGGATAATAACTTCCTCTCAGCATATTTCTGTATGCTGAAGGGCATTGTGACAAATGTTGAGGACTTGTGATATGAACAGAGTACGATTGCTTGTGACCTTCTTGTTGTGTGTGGCGTTTTCTCATGTGTCGGCACAGAATGTGGTGAGTCACAAGTACAAGTTGGTGTGGAAAGATGACTTTAAGGGCAAGAGCGTCGACTCTTCATCTTGGAGCCGTCTTTATAGGACTGACCCGGGGACGTGGGGCATGTATATGTCTGACTGCGACAGTTTGTATGAGTTGCGGAAAGGCGTCTTGCGTCTGTATGGGAAGGTGAACACTTTTGAGCATGCGGACACCGCCACTTATTTGTGCGGAGGTGTTACCACAAGGCATAAGCGCTCCGTGAGATATGGCAAGGTGGAGGTGCGTATGAAGATGGTGGGTGCGAAAGGCTCATGGCCGGCTGTCTGGCTGATGCCGACGAACTACAAGGATTGGGAGTACCCGAAGCGCGCAGAGATAGACATCCTGGAATACACGCACCGTAACACGTTTGTGTATCAGACCGTGCATACCTATTACACAGATGTCTTGGGTGAGAAAACAAAACCTGTCCGTCAGGTCAAGTCGCCTATACGATATGAGGATTATAACGTCTATTCCGTGGAAATTCTTCCTGAGGAGCTGATATTTCGCATTAACGGCGATGTGACCTTCCGTTATCCTAATCTGTATTGTGATGTCGAGGGACAGTATCCTTTTGGTGTCGACTCGTACCTCATGATAGACATGCAGATAGGAGGAACAGGTGTGGGAGACGCGAGTGTGGTTCGCTCCACCTTCCCGGCGTATATTGACGTCGACTGGGTCAAATTTTATGAAATGAGAAAATGATTAGCAAATGACTTTTCTATGAAGATATGTATGTTAACGCCACGTTTCCCGTTTCCCGAGAATGGTGGTGATGTATTGAGACTGAATAGTATATCAAGATATCTGAAGAGTAAGGGGCATACCCTTGTTCTCGTGTCGTTCACGGACTATGATAATAGTGACGTGTCGTCTGCCAAGGCTATATATGATAAGGTGTATGTCATCCGACGTAATAAGTTAGGTTCTCTCCTGCATGGCGTCTTGCATATGCTGTCCGGCAAGCCGTTGCAGTGTGGATATTATTGGTCGTCCTCATATCTGCGGTTGTTGACTGACGTTATAGAAAAGGAGCGTCCGGACATGTACGTCTCCCACTTATTGCGTATGAGTCCGTATCTGGAGAAGCTCGGACTTCAGGCGAAGTCTGTTGTTGAGATGACCGACGCTTTGTCAAAGACGTATTCTATGTCGCAGGGCGCAAAAGGTTGGTCGGTTAACAAGATGGCATACTTCTTTGAGAGAAGTCTGATAGCGAAGTATGAGGATAAGGTCATTGCGGATTTTCCTAAGGTGGTTCTCGTGTCACAGGCTGACGTGGATTATCTTGCTCAGAGAAACGAGCGTTCGGACTCTCTTTGTGTGCATACGAATGGTGTGGACTGTCTGTCGTCTCCATCTCCTTCATACGTCAAGGAGAAGATAGTGTTCGTCGGTAATATGAGAACCTTACAGAATCAGGACGCCGTATTCCGTTTCGTCAACGAGATTTTTCCGAAGGTGCTGAAAGTGTGTCCTGAGGCAAAGTTCCATATTGTGGGTGCTCAGCCTCCGGCCAACGTGCAGGCCTTGGCGAGTGATAACATTATTGTCACGGGGTATGTGGAAGACCTCGAGTCAGAGATCTCTGACGCATGTCTTGCAGTCGCCCCTGTGCATATTGCCGCGGGAATTCAGAATAAGGTGCTTGTTGCCATGGGGTGTGGAGTGCCTGTCATCCTCACGTCTCTCATCTCCAAGGCCATTCCGGAGTTGGTGGACGGTGATAACTGTTTCATCAGAGATGACAGCGATGAGTTTGCTGACGTCTGCGTGAGACTGATGACAGACTCACACTGCAGAGATAACGTGGCGCAGAGCGGACATCAAACCGTGCTGAGAGGTTATTCCTGGAATGACAAGCTGGAAGGATATGAGAAGATATAAAAAAGGAGAGAATGAAAATTCTCTCCTTTTTAGTGGGCGTTGACGGATTCGAACCGCCGACCCTCTGCTTGTAAGGCAGACGCTCTGAACCAGCTGAGCTAAACGCCCTTGCCTCGTTTCTTCCCGATTGCTGTGCAAAGGTACGACTTTTTTTTATGCCCACAAATTATTTCGGCATTTTTTACGTCTCTTGGCGAGATGTTTTCAAATATGTGTTAAAAAAACTGTTATTTGATTTTTGTGTAAACGAAATAATTGTTTTTATGCTTAATTTTGCAGACGTCTTGACATTTATGTCTTAACACATGTAAAGTGTAATATTGAGGACTTTTATGCAAAATATTTTTTTGAATAACCTGCTGCCTAATGTTTTTATGCAGCGTACAGACATCGTCAGCGATATATGGAAGTCGGAGCTGACTTTGGAAAAGGGGAAGACTTATCTTGTGGAGGCAGGTTCCGGTACGGGTAAGTCGTCTTTGTGCAGTTTTATCTATGGTTACCGTTCGGACTATCAAGGTAATCTCTTCTTCGACTCAGATGATGTCAGGTCTTTCGATGTCAATAAATGGACTGACATACGTAGGAAGCATATCGCCTTATTATGGCAGGAACTGAGACTCTTTCCGGAGTTAACGGCTATGGAGAACGTGGAGATAAAGAATACCCTCACGGGATTCCAGAAAAGAAAGAAGATTGATGAGTGGTTTGAGATGTTGGGAGTAGGAGACAAGCGGGACACACTGATAGGACAGATGTCATTCGGTCAGCAGCAGCGCGTTGCATTGATTCGCGCACTGTGTCAGCCTTTCGACTTTATCCTTGTTGACGAGCCGGTCAGCCATCTCGATGACGATAACGGCATGCTGATGGGTAAGATATTACTTGATGAGGTGAAACGCCAGGGAGCAGGCGTGATCGCTACAAGTATCGGTAAGCGACTTGACATAGCTTATGACAATGTGTTGAGGCTCTGATGTTTTTGTGACATAATAAACAAGCGATATATGAGATTGATCTGGAAATTGTTAAAACAGCATATCAGTGTGTCCCAGTTTATGGGCTTCTTTCTAGCTAACCTGTGTGGTATGCTGATCATTCTGCTTGGTGCGCAGTTCTACTCTGACACTAAAGTGATATATGAGAGCGAGGATAGTTTTATGAAAGCTGATTATATCATCGTTAATAAGAAAGTAGGCACGCTGTCCTCTATCACTGGTGCCGCCAACTCATTCTCCTCGTCTGAGCTGGACGACCTGAGAGAACAGGACTTCGTGGAGAAGGTCGGAGCCTTCGTGTCAAGTAAGTATAAGGTGTACGCCGGATTCGAGATGGAGGGTATGTCTAAGATGTCTACAGAGATGTTCTTCGAGTCTGTGTCTGATGAGTTCGTCGATGTGGTTGATAAGAGATGGACCTATGACATCGGCGACACGGAGATCCCAATCATCTTACCGAAGAATTACCTCGACTTGTATAACTTCGGCTATGCGCAAAGTCACGGACTGCCAAAAGTGTCTGAGGGCATCCTTGGTGCTGTCAAGCTGAAGATAAAGATTGAGGGTAACGGACATTTTGACGAGTACAATGGACGTATCGTAGGGTTCAGCAGCAGGTTGAATACTATTCTCGTTCCAGAGTCTTTCATGAAATGGTCAAATGGTTACTATTCCTCATCCAGCGGACTGGCGGACGTGACAAGGGTTATCATGAAGGTGGACAACCCGACGGACGAGAATCTCACTAACTACATACGGGATAATAACCTTGAGACGGATAAGGATAAACTGGATGCGAGCAAGACAACGTACCTTTTGAAGGTTGTTGTCGGCGTGGTGATGTCGGTTGGACTGATTATCTGTGTACTGGCGTTCTATATATTGATGTTGAGCGTGTTTCTCCTGGTGCAGAAGAATAGTACTAAGTTGGAGAACCTCCTCTTGCTCGGATATACTCCCTTCAGGGTGGCTTTGCCTTATCAGCTGTTAACCATAGGACTGAACGTCTCGGTCTTGGTTATCTCATTTATCATCATGTTGATCGTGAGAAATCTCTATCTCGTGATGTTCGAGTCTTTCTATCCTGACTTCAGTGCGCCGTCCGTGACTGTCTCTTTGTATTTCGGCGTTTTGCTGCTTATCGTCGTGTCTATACTTAATGTGATAACTATCAGACGTAAGATTCTGAGTATATGGAAAGGTACTCGTAAGTGACCGCAACTTGTCGTCATGCACCTTTGGGTGACTTATTGTCGGCAGTTGAACATGAAAGTTGTCGTGAACCTATCCGCAATGCATAAACACAGGCATTGCGGATAGGTTTTTTAGAGGGACTCGTTTCTGTTTCCCCTTCGTGATGGGGACAGACAGGTTTTTAGGATAAGAATACTAATCTGGTAAAGAGAAGAAATGGTGTGTGTATGGTTTCTCAATTAAAACAACATTACCAAATTTCCTATCAGTATCCATAATTTTTACTGTCCGAAACTCCTCTTTTTCCGTTGACACGAGGCAATGAAAAAATGACTTCCGGAATTTTCACGTGGTTTATTCAGCGTCTGAAATTCTTAGGTTAGGACGTTGAAAAGTTCAGGTTAGGATTTTTAAATTCTCAGACTTGCGTATAGACTATATCCTAACCTAAGAATTTCAAAAAAGAGAAACAAGTTTTTTTTAAGTCTTGTAATAAGATTATCAGCAAGTTAACCTAAAAATAAAGAAAAATAGGCATAGGAAATTTCGTCACACCACAAATTGTCCGTTATTCAACCTGTTATTTTACCGTGTTTTGCTTTGCGGTTATGTCAAAATACCCAACCTTAGTATATTGACTTTGGAATTGAATACTCATATAATCTGAGATTAACGACACAGATATACCTCGCCTCACTGGAGATGTCGGCGATAGAAGAGACAAACAAGATGATGCGGAAATTGTTGTGAACTGATATTTGTTTTGCAAAATGATTCGTCTCTTAGTAAGAGACGGATATACGACCACAAAAATAGTCATTTTTAGTCAAAATACAGCTATTTCTTTTTTTAAGAGTGGTTTGTTTTTTAATTATTATTCTCTATATGTTTAGCAAATCGGGAAACAAACACTTTAAAAGTCCGTGTCTATGTTTCTTACTAATACCTATCCGTCTCTTACTGTATTTCTTTGACGTGTTATTGTGGATGGTCGTGCCAATCATATTGATTGAGTCTATTGCTTTCATTCATACTAAGCATTGAGGCGCAAATTTTGCAGGCCCTAAGCTACTGAGAACTCTGCACCAACAAAAAGCGTCTCATAGGGAAGGTTACTCCTCAACCGAAGAGTGTTGATTCTGAGATGTCAATGAAAATAACAATCCCAGAAAGCTTTATCTTGTGCTTTCTGGGATTGTTGGTTTATCTTTACCATGTGTAATTGTCAGGCTACCTTATTCAGTTTCTTTATGATTGAGAAGATGAAAAGAGCGGCGACGAGACAGATAATCATGAGTGTGCCCCATACGATGTAAAGGTCGTTACCCCACAGGTACCCAGGAATCTGTACGAGGAAGTTACCGATGGCTGTTGACACAAACCATCCTCCCATCATCATTCCTTTGTATTTAGGAGGTGCCACCTTGGTTACGAATGAGATGCCGATAGGGGAGAGCAGCAGCTCAGCGAATGTGAGAATGAGATATGTGTTCACCAATAAGTTAGGTGAGACGTCAGCCATGTGCAGGTTATTGCCGGCGGCGTCATACTCGGGTGTCGGCAGTCCTAGTGAGCCGAGAGTCATGAGCAGATAGGCTGCGGCTGCGACAAGCATACCGAGTCCGATCTTGACTGGTGCCTTAGGTTCTTTGTTCTTTTTAGCCAGCCAGCTGAAGAGTGCTATGCTTACAGGAGTGAGCATTACTACGAAGCAGGCGTTGAACTGTTGGAAGATCGGTGCGCTGATCTTTGTCACCTCAGGCATGTTTGTGTAGTTCCAGTACAGGTAAGCGACAGGAAGAAGTATCAGTGATGCGCCGATGATTTTCTCCTTTGATGTCTTACCCTGGAAGAGTGAGAAGGCGCCGAAGACGATGAAGATGGCAGCGACGAGGTTTGTCACGTCGAACATCATTGACTCAAAGCCTGTGGATGATGTGGCTGTATAGTCTCTAGCAAAGAATGTCAGTGTCAGTCCGTTCTGGTGGAATGCCATCCAGAAGAAGATGACTACGGCGAAAACGAGACAGAGACAGATGATGCGCTCTCTTGTCTCCTTTGGTGACAACTCGTTAGCGACTGTCTCAGCCGTTGACTTCACGTCCTTCTTGACGTTGCTGATCACTTGTGCGAATGTAGGCTTGCCGATGTAATAAATGAGAATCGATACTATGAGTGAGGCGCAAGCCACTCCGAAGGCGTAGTGGTATGAGTCTGCCTCGCTCACGCCGAGTGATGTCTGTGCCCAGTCCATAATCTTGATGGCTGCTGTAGGAGCGAACATCGCTCCGATGTTTATGGCCATGTAGAAGAGTGAGAATCCCGCGTCGCGTTTCTCCGCATAGTGTGGGTCGTTATACAGGTCGCCGACCATGACTTGCAGGTTGCCTTTGAACAAACCTGTCCCGAGGCTGACGAGCAGTAAGGCGCCTGCCATGGCGATGATGGCGAGTGAGTCCTTGCCGAGTGGCATGGCGAGCAGAACATATCCAGTGAACATGACGAAGATTCCTATGGTCACCATCTTGCTGTATCCGAACTTGTCGGCGAGTATACCACCGAAGAGTGGCAGGAAATACACGAGCATAAGGAAACTTGAGAATATCGTGCTCGTCAGTTTCTCGTCAAAGGCGAAGTTCGCCTGTAGGAATAAGGTGAACACGGCGAGCATGGTGTAGTATCCGAAACGCTCACCAGTGTTTGCGAGTGCTAAGGTCCACAGACCTTTTGGCTGTCCTTCAAACATAATGATTTGATTGATATAAGTTGTTAGTTCTTGTTTATTTTATATTTGCTTTCTCGAGTCCGTATCCCTTCTTCTTATCCTCAAGCAGAAGTAGGGTGGCGATGATAATGGCTACGGCTCCGAAGCTTGCGAAGATGACCATTGACTCAGTATAGTCGATGAAACCTGACGCGTCAGTGTTTTTCTCATTGACTGAGCCAATCCACATCGGCACCATGGAGAGTCCGATGTTCTGGATGTAGAAAATCATAGCGTATGCCGTACCAAGAAGCTTCATCGGAATAATCTTAGGTACTGATGGCCACATAGCTGACGGCACAAGTCCAAAGGCTACGCCCAGCACTATCATCGCGGCGATGGCGATGGCCCAAGAGTCGATAGGCAGTGCGAAGATGACATGCACTATGGTGAGGAGTACGGAACCGATAATCATGAGTGTCGCTCCCTTGCCGTATTTGTCATAGATACCTCCGAAGAATGGTGTCAGGAATATTGTTCCGAAAGGTAATGTGGCTGGTATGAGACCCGCCACGTCCGGGTCAACGCCATATTTGAACACCATGAGTTTTGTGGCGAATTTAAGGAACGGGAACACTCCGGCGTAGAACATGAGACACAGGAGTGTGATGTACCAGAAGCCTTTGTTGCCGAACAGCAGTCTCAGGTCGGAGAACTTGAATCCCTCCTCCGGCTCGCTTGCGTTGGCGATGGACACCTCATCCTCTTTCTTGTCCATAACGTTATAGACGATAAATGAGATCATGCCGATGCACAGACATGCGGCACCGAGACCGACGGAAGCGCTCACGCCTCCAAATGCCTTGGCGAATGGAAGTGCGGCTCCCAAAGCCACTGCGGTGCCTATATGCGCCAGGGCTACCTGAAGTCCCATGGCAAGTGCCAGCTCGTGTCCCGTGAACCACTTCACGATGACCTTGCTGACGGTTATTCCTGCTATCTCGCATCCCACACCGTAGATGGCAAAGCCGAGAGCGGCGTATGCCACTTGTAACTGTACCTCTCCGCCGAACGGAACCCACATGGTGCCGTCAAACTGATTGGCTACAGCCCACCATTTGATGAGCGCTCCGCCGAACATGAGAGCTGTGGATAACACGCCCGTGAAGCGTATGCCGAACTTGTCAAGTATGATGCCTCCGAAGAAGAGAAGTAGGAGATAGACATTCATGAGTCCATATGCTCCGGAGAAAAAGCCGTACTCTGATGATGACCAGCCCAGCCCCATGCCGTTCTCTGAACCTTTTGCGGCTGTAAGCAGCGGCTCCAGTGGCGACATGACGTCTGTGAAGAAATATCCGAACATCATTGTCACGGAGACGATGACTAAGGCTGTCCAGCGCATTGCTGGAGTGTCACTGAGTTTTTTATGATTATTGTCAGTCATAATTGTTTATTTTACGTATTTATCTAACCAGTTGAAGAAACGACGTTGCCATAATATTCCGTTCTGTGGCTTGAGCACCCAGTGGTTCTCGTCTGGGAAGCAAAGGAACTCTGCCGGTATGCCGCGCAGACGGGCTGCGTTGAAGGCGGACATGGCTTGTGACGTTACTATTCGATAGTCTTTCTCTCCCTGGATACAGAGGATTGGCGTGTCCCACTTGTCCACGAAACGATGTGGGCTGTTGGAGAATGTGCGGTCATGTCCGTTCCAGAATGCTCCTCCCATGTCCCAGTTGGCGAACCACATCTCCTCAGTCTCTAAATACTGCTGCTCAATGTTGAAGATTCCGTCATGTGCGATGAACGCCTTGAAGCGTTTGTTGTGATGCCCCGCGAGCCAGTAGACGGAGAATCCGCCGAAGCTCGCTCCTACACATCCGAGACGGTTCTTGTCGACGTACGGCAGGTTGTCTGCAGCGTCATCGATGGCTGAGAGATAGTCGTCCATGCACTGACCACCATAGTTGAGGGATATCTCCTCGTTCCACTCGTGACCGAATCCCGGCAGTCCGCGTCTGTTTGGTGCGATAACCACGTAACCGTTGGCAGCCATAATCATCATGTTCCAACGGAACGACCAGAACTGGCTGACAGGACTCTGAGGACCTCCCTCGCAGAACAGTAATGTAGGATATTTCTTGTTTTTATTGAAGTTAGGAGGCAGTATGACCCATGACAACATGTCCTTGCCGTCGGTTGTTTTCGTCCATCGAGGCTCTACTGTCCCCCAGTCTATATTTTGTTTGAAGTATGCGTTCTCATTAGTGACACGTGTGGCGTTGCCAGTCTTCGGGTCCACTAAGAAGTAGTCACTTGGCTCACACATGGACTGGCGTGAGCAAAGAAGTTTGTCGCCTAAGACCGATACGCTTGTGTAGTCGTACTGTCCCTCTGTAATCTTCTTACTTACTCCAGTCTTCACGTCTACCGCATAGATGTGTGTCTCACCGTGCCATACTCCGTTGAAGTATATGGTCTTACCATCAGCGCTCCACGTGTAAGAGTCGACGTTGCTGTCGAAATTCTTGGCGAGCTGTCTGCACTTTCCTGTTTTGAGGTCCATGATGACCAGTCTGTTCAGGTCTGACTCATAGCCGTCACGCTCCATGCTTTGCCAAGCGATGTATTTGCCGTCAGGTGAGAAAGACGGGTTGATGTCGTAACCGGCAAATGTCATACCTCCGACAACAGGAGCCTCGGTGTTTACTTTCTGGTTGCGAAGAGACTCAGTGTAGTCGACGGCCGGTCTGATATATCCCTGAGGTTTGCATATGTTCTTGGTTTTGTTTGTCTCTGTGTCGTACAGATAGATGTCAGCGTCTGTTGAGCATGCGTAGTCTCGTCCTTCGAGCTTACGGCATGTGTAGGCTATCGTCTTGCTGTCCTTGCTCCATGCCAGCTGCTCGATGCCGCCAAACGGTTTCATAGGACATTCGTATGGCTCTGCGCCGAGTATGTCTTTGGTGTTTGTGATTGACACCCCGTCGAAGTCTGCCACATACGGATGTGGAATGGTCTCTACCCATTCATCCCAATGACGATACATCAGGTCTGTAATGATTCTGCCCGATGCCTTGTCCAGGTCGTTGTATGTGTCACTTGTTCTTTTGCCATACTTCACGGATTTAATGAGTATGACCTTCTTCTCGTCTGGTGAGAAGAGGAAGTCTTCCACGTCCTCGTTTTCCTTTGACAACTGTTTACGTTGTGTTCCGTCAGCGTTCATCTGCCATACTTGCATCACTCCGTCGTTGTCTGGAGTAAGGAAAGCGATAGTGTTGTTTTTCATGTACTTCGGTGACAGCTCGGATGTTTTCTCCTTTGTCATAAGAGTCTCTTTTGTGCCGTCGTTGTTCACCTTATATATAACGGTGTGGCTTTTGTTCTCTTTGACACTATAATAGCTGACGTTGTATGCAATCTGACTGCCGTCTGGTGATACTGACGCTCCACCAACTCTTCCCATGGCCCACAGAGCCTCTGGAGTTAGTTTGCGGTTTTCTATCACTGGCTTTTGTCTACCTATAAATGTTTGGGGTTGTGCTTTTGTTTCTGTCATTGTGAATAGTAATGCGGCTATTAATGACAATGTAGTTTTCTTCATAATAAAGAGTAGAGGGGCGGGAATAAATTCCGCCCCGTTTGTTTCTTTTATTTCTTTTGTTTGTTTTGTTTTTCCTGTTGCTCTTTCAGCATCTCAAGCTGTTTCTGTTGCAACTCTTGCATTCTTGTGAACATGCTTGAAGGTTTCTTGCCGTTCATAGCTTTCTCCTTTCTTCTCTTTCTGTTCTCTTCCAATTGAGCCAGCAGCTTCACCTCATCTGTCGTCTTTCTG
>CALCEL010000049.1 GCA_937900485.1 uncultured Prevotellaceae bacterium | reverse complement strand
TCCTGGGTTTCAAGGGGTAAAGTGACCTTGTATAATGTTTAACGGACAGTAATATTACCAAATCCCCAATCTACTCCAGCAACTTTCCGTGAATATTGAAAAGAAAAGCCTGAAGTCCTAAAGTAACGGACTTCAGGCTAAATATTTATGCTTATAATTGTTTTACCTGACAGCAACAATAATAATATAGTCTATAATCTCAAAACGCCTGACATCAAAGCATTGAGACGACCTTATCTACCGCCTCACTGAGACCTTCGGCATTCTTACCTCCGGCTGTAGCGAAATGTGGCTGACCACCACCACCACCAAGAATTGACTTGGCAGCCTCACGCACCATGGCACCGGCATTCTTACCCTCCTTGACGAGATCGTCAGACAATGCCACTGTGAGGTTAGGCTTATTACCAGACACACCGCCAATCACGACAAGCAGTCTTTCCGGGAACTGTCCTCTCAACTGGAATGCGATGTCTTTAGCGTTCTGTGCGTCAACAGGTATGACACCGGAAATCACCTTCACTCCATTTATCTCACGCATTTTCTCCACAATAGCCTTCTTAAAGCTCTGTGCCTGAGCTGACTTGAATGCGTCTACCTGTTCCTGCAGTTCCTTATTCTCAGAGATGGCCTTCTGAATCACCTCAACGAGATTTGGCGCATTGTTAAGCAGAGAGCGCAGGTCATTCATCACATCCTGAGTCTTGTCAAGCATCTCCTCAACAGCCTTACCAGTGATGGCCTCAATACGACGAACACCGGCGGCGATAGAACTCTCTGAAATGATTCGCACCATTCCTAGATTTCCTGTGGCGCTTGCGTGACATCCTCCACAGAACTCTACTGACGTGCCGAACTTAACCACACGTACCTTATCTCCATATTTCTCGCCGAAGAGTGCTATGGCGCCAAGCTTCTTGGCATCCTCGATAGGACAGTCCCTGTATTCCTCAAGCTTAATATTCTGACGAATCTTCTCGTTAACGAGATGCTCCACCTCACGTATCTGCTCTGCTGTCACTTTCTCGAAATGAGAGAAGTCAAAACGCAATGAGTCCGGAGTTACAAGTGAACCTTTCTGCTCGACGTGTGTTCCGAGAACCTCACGGAGCGCCTCGTCCAAAAGATGCGTACATGTATGATTAGCCTCGATGGCGCGTCTTCTCTCCACGTCGACACAAGCCATGAACTCAGCCTGCGGATTGACAGGTAACTTGTCAACAATATGTATAGCCACGCCATTCTCTTTCTTAGTGTCAAGAACGGTGATGGTCTCTTCCTCTGACACAAGTACACCGGTATCTCCTACCTCACCACCCATCTCACCATAGAATGGAGTCTGGTCTAAAATCATCTCATATGCAACGCCCTTCTTCTGCTTCACCTCACGATACTTCACGATGTGACAATTATACTCAGTGTAGTCATATCCCACGAAACGGCTCTCTGCGTCATTGAGGACAACCCAGTCACCCAGTTTGACCTCAGCGGCGTTACGGGCGCGGTTCTTCTGCTCCTGCATGCAAACATTGAAACCGTCCTCATCGACAGTCATACCCTGTTCTCTACATATCAGTTCAGTGAGGTCCAACGGGAATCCGAAGGTGTCAAAGAGAGTAAAGGCCTTAGCACCCTCAATCTCCGTCTTACCGCTTGCCTTGGTGTCATCGATAACACCCTGAAGGAGCTTGATACCGTTCTCGAGTGTACGCAGGAAGCTAGTCTCCTCTTCCTGCATAACCTTCATCACTAGCTTCTGCTGTGCCGGAAGCTCCGGGAAGGCATCACCCATCTCCTCGACGAGTGTTGGAACGAGCTTATATATAAAGGCCTCTTTTTGTCCGAGAAATGTGTATCCATAACGCACGGCTCTACGCAATATACGACGTATCACATACCCAGCCTTAGCATTTGACGGCAATTGTCCGTCAGCTATAGCGAAAGCGATCGCTCTGAGATGGTCAACGATAACACGAAGTGCCACGTCAGTCTTTTCATCATCTCCGTATTTCACTCCAGCCATGTCAGCCATGACCTTGATCAGCGGCTGGAACACGTCTGTGTCATAGTTGGACGTCTTACCCTGAAGTGTACGTACGAGACGCTCAAATCCCATACCTGTGTCGATGACCTTAGCAGGAAGTCCCTCGAGTGAGCCGTCAGCCTTACGGTTGAACTGCATAAACACAAGGTTCCAGATCTCAATAACCTGAGGATGATCCTTGTTCACGAGCTCACGTCCCGGCACCTTAGCTTTTTCCTCAGCTGAACGAGAGTCGACATGAAGTTCAGAACATGGTCCACATGGACCAGTATCACCCATCTCCCAGAAGTTGTCATGCTTGTTACCGTTTATGATGTGGTCCTTAGGAAGGAACTGCTCCCAAATACTTGCAGCCTCATCGTCACGTGCCAGACCTTCCTCAGATGAGCCTTCGAAAACAGTGGCGTACAGGTCCTCTGGATTAATCTTCAGCACATCAACGATGTACTCCCATGCCCAAGAGATAGCCTCTTTCTTGAAGTAATCGCCAAAAGACCAGTTACCCAACATCTCAAACATCGTGTGATGATATGTGTCATGTCCAACCTCCTCCAAGTCATTGTGTTTTCCACTGACACGAAGACATTTCTGAGTATCGGCCTGACGTCTGCTTTTCGGTGTAGCGTTACCGAGTATAATGTCTTTGAACTGGTTCATACCTGCGTTGGTGAACATCAGTGTAGGATCATCCTTTACCACCATAGGAGCAGACGGGACAATAAGATGTCCCTTACTCTCGAAGAAAGTCTTGAAAGACTCACGTATCTCTTTTGCTGTCATATTATGATTATTTGTTTTCTTTTCATCAAATTAACACGCAAATTTACGCCTTTTATTCGAAATTCTCAAAAGATATATCATTTTTATGAGACATTAACTGACAAAGTCGTTAACAACGGAACGAATGAAAAGAAATTGACAAAACACATAGAACAATTTGTTATCGTTCCTTATCCTCTTGTTTAGTATTTCCAGGTACAAATGACAACAAAAATTAGCTACTCAAAAAAATGTATACCATCAATGATTTTTTCAAACCCAAATTGAGTGCTTTTATGAAATTATAGTAAACGACATAAATAATTTCTAAATATATTTGGCCAGTTCGGAATAATT
>CALCEL010000048.1 GCA_937900485.1 uncultured Prevotellaceae bacterium | reverse complement strand
CTCCTGGGTTTCAAGGGGTAAAGTGACCTTGTATAATGTTTAGCGGACAGTAATAAATTTTAATCAAAAACAGACATAGGTAATTTAGTCAGAAGGTAAATTGTCCGTTATTCCACATGTTTCCATCATCAGCCCACCGCGATACAAACTATGAGGAGACAAGAGTCATTCTCACGTTCACTAAGAATGGCAAAGCGACGAAAACACAGGATCTGCTGCGTCTGTCTACATGCAAAACAAAAAAAAGGGGTATGTCGATTGACATACCCCAACATATTATATAAGAATAATCTTACTCGGCAAATCAGTTAAACCATCTCACGTAACAGAAATCCTGACGGTGAGGCAGGTCGACGTGCTTAGGATACATACGATAAGCGACCTTGAAGCTTCCAGCGCTTGGTATTGAATGAGTACCCTCGAACGTGTACAGGTTACCGTCACGTCCAGTCACCTCAAGCGGTTCAACCTGTGCGATATGCTCATGTCCGTCATCATCCTTGCATATTGTGACGAGCTCAAAGCCGACAGCATCGTCAAGTCCCTGCTCGTCGATGACATACTTAACGTGATATTTCTTACCACTGAGCACGTTACCCTTGAGCATATCCTCATCCTTCTCAAAAGACACGATACGTATGCTGTCCCAACGCTCTGCCACACGCTCTTTCCATGCTGCAATCTCCTTAGCCTTACTGTAGTCGTTAGCGAACAGTTTCTTTCTGCGCTCAGCGAGAGGTCCGTAGAACTTAGAGTAATAGTCGTCAAGCTGTCTCTTCATAGTGTAGTGAGGAGCGACCTGAGCAATAGAGTTCTTGATAGTCCTAATCCATCCCTCAGAGTAACCCTTAGAGTTACGAGCGTAGTAGAGAGGAAGAATCTCATTCTCCAGGAGAGAATAGATAGTTGCAGCGTCAAGCTGATCCTGCTGACCCTGATCCTGGAACGTACGCTTCTCCGTGAGCGCCCAACCTGCACCTTCGCGATAACCCTCGAGCCACCATCCGTCAAGCACTGAGAGGTTGACAACACCATTCATGAGCGCCTTCTCGCCGGATGTTCCAGACGCCTCGAGAGGACGAGTAGGAGTGTTCATCCAGATATCCACACCAGTAACGAGACGTCTTGCCAACTGCATGTCATAGTTCTCAAGGAAGATAATCTTACCAAGGAACTCAGGACGACGGCTAATCTCATAAATTCTCTTGATGAGTCCCTGACCTACTCCGTCATGTGGATGAGCCTTACCTGCGAAGAGGAACTGCACTGGGTAGTTAGGGTTGTTGACGATCTTAGAGAGTCGGTCGAGGTCTGAGAACAACAGATGTGCTCTCTTATATGTGGCGAAACGACGTGCGAATCCGATGGTGAGAGCGTTAGGAGAAATCTTCTCCAAGATTGACACGATACGTGACGGGTCGCCCTGGTTCTTCAGCCAGTCCTCACGGAACGCCACCTTGATGTGGTCAATCAGCTTAGCCTTAAGAGTCAGTCTGGTGTTCCAAATCTCTGTGTCTGGCACATCATATATTGACTCCCAGAGCTTGGCGTTAGACTGGTCGTTGATATAATTCTTGTCGAAATACTTGCCGTAAACTGTTCTCCACTCAGACGCAGTCCAAGTAGGCATGTGAACACCATTAGTGACATATCCCACATTGTCCAGCTCCTCTGGGTAGTATCCCTTCCAAATGCCGTTGAACATCTCTCTTGAGACCTTACCGTGAAGCCAGCTCACACCGTTAACCCATGAGCATGTGTTACAAGCGAAGGTTGACATACAGAATCTCTCAGACTTGTCGTCAGGATTGATACGTCCCATGCCGATGAACTCGTCCCATGAGATGCCCAACTGAGCAGGATACTGTCCCATGTACTTACCGAAGAGTGACTCGTCGAAATAGTCGTGACCGGCTGGCACTGGAGTATGTACGGTGTAGAGTGATGACGTACGAACTATCTCAAGAGCCTCATTGAATGAGAGACCGCTTCTGACGTAGTCAACCAGACGCTGCACGTTAGCCAAAGCCGCGTGTCCCTCGTTACAGTGATAAATATCCTTCTCGATGCCCAGCTTCTGAAGAGCCAACACACCACCGATACCCAAGAGAATCTCCTGCTTGATACGATTCTCCCAGTCACCGCCATAGAGGGCGTGAGTGATTGAGCGGTCGAACTCAGAGTTCATCTCGTTGTCTGTGTCAAGGAGATAGAGCTTGACACGACCCACATTGACACGCCAGATATAGGCATGAACAACGTAATTGTTATATGGCACGTCAACCACCACTGGCTGTCCGTTTGTGTCCACCTCACGCTCTATAGGAAGATGAGCGAAATTCTGAGCCTCATAGTTGGCGATCTGCTGACCATCCATAGAGAGTGTCTGAGTGAAATAACCATAACGGTAAAGGAAACCCACTGCACACATGTCCACGTTTGAGTCAGACGCCTCCTTGATGTAGTCACCGGCAAGGATTCCGAGACCACCTGAGTAAATCTTAAGCACGTGGCTCAACCCGTACTCCATACAGAGGTATGCCACTGAAGGACGCTTCTTGTCCGGCTTGACATCCATGTAAGAACGGAACTCTGAGTAAAGCTTACCTACTCTGTCAAGAATCTTCTTATCCTTGGCAAGCTCCTCAAGTCTCTCATAGTTCATACGAGACAAGAGCATCACTGGATTCTGATGTACCTGCTTCCAGAGAACTGGATCAAGGTCTTTATATAATTTCTTGGCGTCTGAATTCCATGACCACCACAGATTATGCGCAATCTCATCCAATGGCTTCAAAGCCTCCGGAATGTATGATCTCACACTGATTTCTCGCCAATTAGGCATATTCGCATTACTTGCTTTAATTCTCATAATAATAACGTTATTAAAGGTTATTAATAGAACTTTTGTTTTTCTTGCTAAGCTGCATACGACCATCACGCTTTCGCAAAGCGATGTCGTAAGCTTCATAATAATATTTGATAAAGTGTCGCCACAGAGCTTTCTCCGCTATCTTTGCGGCGTTCTCACGAGCACGCGACACCATCTTCTTGTCTAATCCAGAAAAAGACTTTATAGTCTCTTTAATCTCCTCTGACACCTCATTGAAGTTGTAGTCAGACCTGTGAACAGTCTTCACACCGTCCTCGATCATGCTGCTCCTGCCCTTCATAAGGTTCACCCATAGCCCGAAGCCCGCTAAGTCCGTAGTAACGCATGGGACACGGAAGGCCACCGACTCCGTCGGAGTGTATCCCCAAGGCTCATAGTAGGACGGGAACACCGTCATATCATTACCTATAAGAAGGTCATAATACTGTTTGTTGAATATACCGTCGGAACCATCGAGGTAGCATGGCACGAATATCACCTTCACCTTATCGTCCGCGGTGTTATTCATTCCCAGCCATCCCATCTGGTTGAGCACATTGTCGTTACACTGCTCGTTCAGCTCATGCGTTATTCTCGGATCTCCTATAGGAGCACCTGTCTTCTCACCTGATTTCAACGCCTGTGCCAGGTCCGCCCTGGCACTCTTCATCCACGCCGGAACCATTATGAACGCAAGCACGTCTCTCTGAAGAGTCTGGTCGTTACGCAGTTTGTTCAATGAATCCACGAACAAATCTATTCCCTTATTCTTATATTCATAGCGTCCGCTGGTGCTCACTATGAATGTGTCATCACCTAAAGAGGTACCAAGAAGGGTGTTAGCCACGTTGAGCAGTATCGCTCTGGCCTCCTTGCGCTTACGGGTGAAGTCCGCTCCCTTCGGAACGAAGTCATCCTCAAATCCGTTCATCAGTATCACGTCAGGCTTTTTCTCCAACAGCTGACCACACTCCACTCCCGTTATCTCAGACACTGTGGTGAAACAATCCACATGATGCGCAGCCTGCTTCTCCACGGAATGCTTAGACTCCACATTCAGTTCCCTTGCCATCTGGTCGCCATTATACCCCTCCATGTAGTCGTACAATGGTTTACCATTACATGCGATACTTCGGCCTATCGTAGTGGCGTGAGTGGTGAATATCGTCGCAACCTCAGGCACAGCCTTATTGACATACAGGGCTGACAGACAAGTCTGCCACTCATGAGCCTGGAAAACAACGTTATCACTTGGTGTGAGTTTGAAATAGCGGTAGTAGCTCTCAACCGCTTTTCCGGCCGCCCACGAAAACATCAAGCTGTCATCGTAATCTCCGTAAGAATGCAGCGAGTCAACTTGAAAATTCTCCCAAGCCCATCCGAAAATCTCATTTCTCTTCTCAAAAAACGGTTTAAAATCGACTAAAATCGCCACCGGCTCCCCTGGAACCTGCCATCTGCCCACACGAATTCTCAGTCCATCGTTTTCTTCAGCCCACTTCTTCCAACCAGACAACAATGTCTTATTCTCCTTAAATAACGGATTACTGATTCCAGTCCAAAAATCCGGTCCTATGAAGAAAACCTTATCACCTAACTCACTCTTTAGCGTCTTAGCTCTTGTAGATAATACCGTATAAATACCTCCGACCTTATTGCAAACCTCCCAACTTGCCTCAAACACATAAGATGGAGTCAAATTCTTAGTTGACATATTTTATTTCTAAATCATTGCTTAACTCTCAGCAAAGTTATGTATTTCTGCCAACCTACAAAAGAAAACCATCAAAAAACAACTCTTTTCTTTAGTTTTATCAATAAAAAAAACAATTGTCACGCCCATACGTAGCCGATAGACGACAAATGTTATCTTTTTTCCGGATTAGCGTCATTTAACGTAAAAGTCACCTGCATAAGATTCAGCATTATAGGATTTTTGTAAACGCACACGGAAATTGTCCGTATAGACTGTCTCCACATTCTCCACATATAGTCCATAGGTCTTGCCCGTGACAAATCCTTCGCCAGCGCAAGGACGTTTGTCGTACACCCCACCCGTATGCGAGGTGTTGCGTCTCAACGTTAGGTCGACATCATCGAAATACACGTTGTTAACTTTCCCCGGCTCATCGCCCCCAACAAAACATCCGTTCTCGCTATAGCACTTCACATTGTTGAAATATATCTCACTCACCTCACCGCAACGTCCGCCAGTAGCTCCCTTTGGGAATCTCCAGCCTGCGTCTTTGTGATTTCCCACGGCTCGGGGATAGGATGTGACGTAAATCGGCTCTGACTTGCCCCACCACACGTCACTCCAATACTGACACTCCACTATCATATTGCTGAACACGACATTCGTCACCGTTCCCTCATCGCGGTTCTGTATTCCTAAGCCTCGGTTGCTCGCGCGTATCACACAATTATCGAACAAGACGTTCGAAATGCTGTCCATGTTCTCAGACCCGATCTTTATGGCACACGAGCGTGATGTCATGACACAGTTGGTGACAACCACGTCGCCGCAAGGTCCGAAACGCTCATACTCCCTTCTGTTCTTCAGGCACACGCAGTCATCCCCGCTCTCTATAAGGCAATCAGATATCCTCACCCTACGTGAATGATCAATGTCTATTCCGTCGCCATTACGTATCTTCAGGTTATTGAGGAGACTAATTCCAGTGATGACCACATCGTCACATCCAGCAAGATGTATGGTCCAGTACGCTCCATCACGTATCGTGACGTCACGCACCGACAGTTTTCTCACCCCTATCATGGTCATGACGTGCGGACGAGGGTCGAACGCCCCATTCAACGGTTTCAGCTCATACGAGTCACTCAACTCCCGTCCCATGAAGTCAACGCCGCTGCCGTCAATCTCGCCTCGTCCCGACACTGAGACATTCTCCGCGTTGTCAGCATATATCCACATCATTCCCTCTCCTCTGTTTTCCCCAAACGCACTTAACACATACTTACTCTCGTCCGGAGCACATTTCAAGATAGCGTTGGCTTCTATGTGCAGGTCAATGTTGGAACGCAGTTGCAGAGGTCCACACAGAAAGATGTGTCCGGACGGAAACAGCACTCTTCCCCCACCTTCAGCGCTACACCTATCTACGGCGTTCTGTATCGACGTCGCGTCATCTGTCACGCCGTCACCTTTGGCGCCGTATCTCGTCACGTCATACACTCTCTGCGCTGACACGACACACATCACAGCCTGAGCGAGCAAAACCACACAGGCAAGCCATATTCTCTTCATTCCTATCCTTGAAAAGTCATTCCCTAAAGTTATCTTTCTCATAGTCTCGTTAGTAGATATAAAACTCCAACACTCCGCCCCTCATAATCTCATCATGCGTTATGAACGTCCGTTTTAGTCGTTTACCGTTAAGATACACACCACGCAAGGAAGTGTCATCTGAAAGATTGCCGTCACAGACCACCGTAAACCGTTTGTCCCGTCCCACTTTTATGTCAGCCCGTCTGAACACAGGACAAGAGAGGTAGTAACGATCCGTTCCCGGACACACGGGATAGAATCCGAGAGAGGAGAATATATACCACGCTGACATTTGACCGGCGTCATCATTGCCGCTCAGTCCCCCCGGCTCATTCATGTATTCCGTCTCTAAGATTCTCCTCACCACTCTCGCGCACTTCTCCTGTTTACCAATGAAATCGTAGAGATAGGCAATCTGATGGCACGGCTCATTACCATGCCAATACAAAGAACAGTCAAACATAGAGTCAAGCTTCTCCTCAAAGCGTCTCGCCCCGCCCATACACTTAATCAGTCCACCCACATCATGCGGCACGTACCATGAATAGTGGACAGGCAAGCCTTCCGTTATGAATGTGGAAAAGGTGCAAGGAGTCAATGAAGTAGGATTGCCATGACGCTCAGGTTCCTTGAGCAGCTCCACCTCATCCGAAGATGCGAACGCACCATCCTCATGTCTGCCGTTGACCCAGCCCGTGCGAGAGTCAAACACGTTCACATAGTTGCCGCTTCTGCGCGTCAGCTCTTTGTAATCATCCTTTTTGCCGAGCGCCTTGGCGAGCTGAGCAAGTGCGAAGTCATCATACGCATACTCCAACGTACGTGACACCTGCTCATTCTGATGGAACGCTTCTTTGACAGAATCCTCGAGAGGTATGAACCCCAATCTCTTATACGAGCTCAACGCCCTGCGTCCCATGCCATTCACGTACTCCTCATACGTCTCCGGTTCAGAGAACGCGTTTTTCCTCAGTCCCTCATAAGCCTTCTCCACGTCAAAGTCCCTTATTCCCTTCACATAGGCATCCGCCATCACAGATGCACAATGATCACCAATCATCGCTGCCGTGTAAGAATTCCAGCAAGGAAATATCGGCATCCAGCCCCCCTGTTCATATTTTGTCACGAGCGAGCGCATCATGTCGGCAGCCCTCACCGGCTCACGTATAGTCAGAAGAGGATGCTGCGCCCGGTACGTGTCCCACATAGAGAAATCATCATAGTACGACGAGCCCATTCCGCCGTCCACACACATTCCGTTGGAGAAAGCGGGATATGAGCCGTCTACATCACTGATATCATGAGGCAGGAAACTTGACCTGTACATTGCCCCATAGAACTGAGACAGCAGACTGCTGTCGTTTGAGAACACCTCGACACGTGTGAGACAGTCTTCCCAGAGTGACGTCAGGTCACTCCTGACCCGTTCAAAATCCCAGTCCGGAATCTCTCTGAGGAGATTATTCTCCGCGGCATCTATGGACGTGAAGGAATTGGCGCATCTCACATTCACCACGCCACTTCGCTTTTCCAGTCGCACCCATATCGTGTTATCATCTACCCTTCCCTTGTCTGCCACACGCGCGTCGCAGCGAATGACAAAATGTGAGGCGTAACCGGCTGGCTCACCCCACCCTTGATATATACGATGTATGGGATTCTCGCCAACTATCGTCCCGTCTTTTTTCACCTCGAGGCGTCCTTGTCCCTCATCACTGTTAACAGTAATCAGCAGAAACATCGAGTCCAGGTTCTCATAACCGAAACGCATAAAGCCGGAACGCTGTGTCGCAGTCATTTCCACCGACAGCCCGGACTTTTGTAAAGACAAGGAGTAATAAGCAGGTGTGGCCCTCTCGTCATCATGTGAGAAACCACATCCTTTCAAGCCGTCGTCCACGGACTTACACGGCATGATGGTGAATGAGCCGTAGTCTTGAGTACATCCTCCGACAATCCAATGTGAGCATCTGATGCCCTGAAACACCTCATGGTCATACAGATAAGGGCACACACCTTTCTTCTCCGAGCGTTGAGTCTGTGGAGTCCAGAAATTCATTCCGAACGGACTGAGCACGGCAGGAAGAGTATGAGCATATTCCTCTGTACCCCGTCCAAACATACCAGCGGTACGAGTGACACTTGCCGCAGTCCCCACCCTGGTGTCAACCATATCGACCACCGACTGTCCCCAAGAGACTGTCGACGTCAATAGAGCAGACACCAAAAGCACTGCCTTACATTGTTTACACACATGAAAAATGGCCATTAGAAATCATTTTTTTGCAAATTTAATGAAATAATTGGTTTGCCACCAATATTCTGTCACATCAACAAAGAAACATGCCGTCAATAGAATGACATTGCCGTCAGACAGACATGACACACGAAGTCAGAAAACTTCGAACAGTATACATGTAAGGTGTTTACACTATGAAAGTCAGTGTTCTGACATCACTCCAGCATTGACAGAACGTCATTCAGGCGTAATACAGCATAACAGTATCACACATTATATATATGCACATCACGAAGTATACATACACACTCCGGGGCGTGTCAGTCGAAATATCCTAGCACTTATACACTCAACCATCCACGCATCAACACAAGACGTAAAGTCGCAAAGCCTACAAACGTATGTCATTCAGTGTGTAAGAGAAGAAACGTCCTCGATGACACAAGAGCGACGAGAGCACATAAAAAAAGCCGTGTCTGCGTATTAGCAGACACGGACAGATATTATCGGTTGAGACCACCTTATCACTTAAGTTTAGCTATGCTTTCAGTAAGAGCGGCTATCTTAGTCTCAGCGTCAGCCTGTTTCTTTTTCTCCAGCTCAACGACCTGCGCCGGAGCATTAGCCACGAAACGTTCATTAGACAGCTTCTTCTGTACACCGGCGAGGAAACCTTGCAGATGCTTAAGCTCAGCCTCCATCTTAGCCAGCTCAGCCTCAACATCAATCAGGTTACCGAGTGGAACGGCGAACTCCGTAGTGCCGACGAGGAACGAGCTTGCAGAGTCGTCCTTCACAGCCACGCTGTCCACAGCAGACAGGTTAGCCATCTTCACGATAAGCTCAACGTACTGAGGCACAGGGTTCTCGCCCACCACCTGGAGCGTGAGGGCCTCCTTCGGAGCAATATTCTTCTGGTTGCGCACAGAACGTACACCAGCCACGATTTGCTTCATAACCTCCACGTCACGAATAATTTTCTCGTCATCCGCAGTCGGAGCGTCAATCACCAGCGGATCAATCATAATAGACTCACCATCCTTACGCTCACAGATATGCTGATACAGCTCCTCCGTGATGAACGGCATGAACGGATGTATCACCTTCATCAATATCTCAAAGAACTCAAGAGTGCAGTCAAGAGTCTCGCCGTCGATAGGAGTCTGGTAAGCAGGCTTTATCATCTCGAGATACCATCCAGAGAACTCGTCGGTGAACAACTTGAAGATTGCCATCAACGCCTCATTGAGTCTGTACTTACTATACAAGTCATTAATCTCTGCCACGGCTGCCTTCACCTTGGCGTCAAACCATACGATAGCCTTTTTGTTAGCCTCAGGCTGTGCCATCTCCTCGCGCTTCCAGCCGGAAACGAGACGGAACGCATTCCATATCTTATTACAGAAAGCCGCACCCTGCTGACACAGACTCTCATCAAACAATATGTCATTACCCGCAGGCGCTGCCAACAGCATACCCATTCTGACACCGTCAGCACCATACTTGTCTATCAGGCCAATCGGGTCAGGAGAGTTACCCAGCTGCTTTGACATCTTACGTCCGAGGTTGTCACGTACGATACCAGTGAAGTACACATTTCGGAAAGGCACATCTTTAAGATACTCCTCACCCGCCATAATCATACGAGCGACCCAGAAAAATATGATGTCCGGACCAGTCACGAGGTCATTTGTCGGATAATAGTATTTTATCTCCTCATTACCTGGGTTGTTGATGCCGTCGAAAAGACTGACAGGCCAGAGCCATGAAGAGAACCAAGTGTCAAGAGCATCCTCGTCATGTCTGAGTTCCTCAGCTGTCACGTTCTCATATCCTGAAATCTTTCTCGCTTTCTCGAGTGCCTCCTCAACATTCATGGCAACCACGAACTTCTCCTCGCTGTCACCCTCTTTAGCAGGAAGATAATAAGCAGGAATACGGTGGCCCCACCACAACTGACGGCTGATGCACCAGTCATCGATACTCTCGAGCCAGTTACGGTAAGTCGTCACATACTTCTGTGGGTAGAACTTAATCTTACCCTCGAGCACTGGTGGCAAGGCGATATCGGCGAAGTGCTGCATAGACAAGTACCACTGCATACACAGACGAGGCTCGACAGCCGTGTCAGGGTTACGCTCAGAGTAGCCCACCTTATTGACATAGTCCTCAATCTTCTCGAGCAGACCGGCAGCGTCAAGATCCTTAGCTATCTGCTTACGTACATCCATACGGTCCTGACCCACGTACATACCCGCAGCCTCAGATACAGTGCCGTCAGGGTTGAAGATGTCGATAGTCTCGAGATTATGAGTCTTACCCAAGTTATAGTCATTAACATCGTGAGCAGGAGTAACCTTCAGACATCCAGTACCGAACTCAATCTCCACATATCTGTCCTCGATGACAGGTATCACGCGTCCCACGAGCGGAACAATAACCTTATGTCCCTTCAGCCACTGATTTTTCGGGTCCTTAGGATTGATACACATGGCGGTGTCACCCATGATAGTCTCAGGACGTGTAGTAGCCACGACTGCATAATAGCCCTTCTCATCCTTGTGAAGCACTTCCTCAGCGTCACCAGTAGGCTTCACGCTGTCCTGGTCAGCCACATAATACTTAAGATAGTACAGTTTAGATTTCTCCTCCCTGTAAACAACCTCAATGTTTGACAGTGCCGTCTGCGCCTTAGGGTCCCAGTTGACCATACGCAGACCTCGGTAAATTAGTCCCTTGTCATACAAGTCACAGAAGACACGTAACACAGACTCGCTGCGCTTGTCGTCCATCGTGAACGCAGTCCTGTCCCAGTCACAGCTTGCGCCCAGACGTCTCAGCTGCTTGAGGATTATGCCTCCGTGCTCGTTCGTCCAGTCCCACGCGTGCTTCAGGAACTCCTCACGTGAAAGGTCAAGCTTCTTGATTCCCTGTGAAGCCAGTCTGTTGACCACTTTAGCCTCAGTAGCGATAGAAGCGTGGTCCGTACCCGGCACCCAACATGCGTTCTTTCCGTCAATACGGGCCTTACGAATCAAAATATCCTGTATGGTGTTGTTAAGCATGTGTCCCATGTGCAGCACACCTGTCACATTAGGTGGGGGGATTACTATGGTGTATGGCTCACGGCCATCTGGCTTACTTGCGAAGAGTTTGTGGTCCATCCAATACTGATACCACTTTCCTTCCACATCCGAAGGATTGTACTTACTTGCTAATTCCATTTTTATCTGATATATTTTTATCTATTTGGCCGCAAAGTTACACTTTTTCAACGAAAGCGGCAAAAGTTGCTATGAAAATGTAAGAAAAGGTAGCGTCACGGCGACAGTAGTGGACCGTTATGCACTGTATTCGTAACAAGTGACACAACGAGCTGCCATATTTGCCGGCAAGATGACGTCCTCAGCCATCAATCATACCCTGCATGGAATCACTTCCCATTTCGCACTTTTTTCATTGTTCGAAACTCCCCTTTTTCCGTTGACACAAGGCAACGAAAAAATGACTTCCGGACTTTTCCCATGCCTTATTCGACGTCTGAAAATCTTAGGTTAGGACGTTGAAAAGTTCAGGTTAGTATTTTTAAATTCTCAGACCTGCGTATAGACTATATCCTAACCTAAGAATTTCAAAAAAGAGACATAAGATTTTTAAACACATTGTTTTAAGATTATCAACAAGTTAACCTTTTTCTAACAAAAAACAGGCACAGGAAATCTCGTCACACCACAAATTGTTCGTTATCCCCCCACTTCACACACTCCATATCAGCATGCGTGACGTCTGTCTCTCACCGAACAAGATGATGCAGTCACCCTCATTTGAAAACGGCAGCCAGGATACGGGCATGCCAGTCACGTCAAGAGACACAATCCTGTCAGACACACGGTCCGCAATTTCATGCACAGGAGAAATCACGTACCGCAAGTCCCGCATAATATCGTCGGCTCACGGACACAATCTAATCAATTAGGCTCGTATCTTGTTCAAAAAGGACACACGCCACAAGCATTCTCATCTTTTTTGACTACATTTGCCTGTTGAAAACTAAAAAAAACAGGCATGAGACATGTTTTACCTTTACTATTATGCATGGGCTGTATGGTGCCCCATGCCAACGGCAACACGACAGACAGGAACACAGAGCTGAGCGACTCGTCAAGAAACGAGGCACATATTCTCACTGACAAGGACGGCACGAAATACAATAGTGTACATTTCAATCCGTTCTTCAACATGACCATCGGCAACTCGAGGGGTGTCAACACATCCATCTTCAACAACGTGGTCAGCGACAAGATGAGGGGAATGCAGCTCAGCGGATTCTCCAATATTGCTGGTGACATGAGAGGCGCCCAGCTGTCCACGTTCAGCAACGTGAGCAAGTCACCGCTATACGGCCTTCAGCTGTCTGCCGTCAGCAACATAGCGATGGGAGTCGGTACGGGAACGCAGTTATCCCTGCTCACAAACATAAGCTCCAACGAGATGCACGGCGTGCAGATGGGAATGTATAACTACGCGGACACCGTACACGGAGTGCAGATAGGACTATTTAACGTATGCTCGAGCAAGCCTCACGGCACACAGGTCGGCATCGTCAACTACAACTCCGAGAGCCCGCGCCGGTCGATAGGACTCATCAACCTGTGTCCCTCATCCAAGCTGAGCGCCATGCTGTTCAGCGGCAACATGGCTTACGTAAACGCTGCTCTGGAGATACAGAACGGACATATCTACAACATAGTAGGTGTCGGCATGAAATACCCTCACCTGAACGACTTCGCCGGCGACCTGTTCTACAGAATAGGATACAAGCAAGGACTGACGGACAGGCTGTCTCTGGGAGCAGACATCGGCTACCATCATTTAGAGACATTCAAATACGACACGGAGCGGAACGACCACAACCACATGTTCTCGCTGCAGCCGCGTCTGACCGCAGACTACAAGCTGCGAGGCAGCATAAGCGCTTACGCGTCAGCAGGCTACGAGATGACACACAAGTACGACGGAGAGATGTTCAGAAGAGGACTGGTGGCTGAAGCGGGACTGAAATACAGACTCAGGCCTTACGTATATGTGTCGAAGGCTTCGGCTCACAGGACACACGACTACCTGTCTGTACGCCCTGACAGCGACAATACCCATCCATGGATAGCCGCAGCCGAAGTGTTCGGTATAAATGCGTTAGTCCACTGCTTCGACCGTTTCGTGCTGTGTGAGGACTACTCCAAAACCACCCTGAAAAGCATAAGAAGAAACTTCGACATGGGATTTGTGTGGGACAATGACAACTTCTCCACCAACCTGTTCTTCCATCCATACCACGGCAACCTCTATTTCAACTCAGCTCGAAGCAACGGTCTGACCTTCTGGCAGTCCGTGCCATACGCCCTGGGCGGCTCCCTCATGTGGGAGTTCTTCGGAGAGGATACCCCACCGTCTGTCAACGACGTGTTCTGCACGACCATGGGCGGAGTGGCCATCGGAGAAACCGCTTTCAGACTGTCCTCATTGCCTTTGGACGACAGCAAGAGAGGTTCGAGCCGTTTCTTCCGTGAGCTGCTGGCTTTCGCCATCAACCCGATACGAGGGATAAACAGACTCATAACAGGTGACGCCTGGCGCGTGCGCAGGACAAACTCACAATATCACGACTACAACAAGTTACCCGTGAATTTCGACATAAGCGTGGGACACCGCTACGTGGCAGACAACAACTCCATACTGAGCGGGGACTACAACGCCTATGTTAACCTGCTCTTCAACTATGGCGACGTGGCCAGCAGCAACAACAAACCTTACGACTTCTTCTCAGCGGACTTCACGTTCAACATCGGTTCACAGCAGCCTCTGATAAGCAACGTGCATCTGCTGGGCATGCTCTATGGTAAATACATCAACTCTTCAAAAGACGTGGGAGTGAAGATAGGACTCTTCCAACACTTCAACTTCTACAACTCAGAACCGACAAAAGACGGCAGCGGAATTGTGCCATACCGCATCAGCGAGGCAGCGGCGGCAGGTCCCGGAGCCATCTTTCACTTCCCGAAAATCGGCAACCTGACACACCTGGAGCAGCGCGTGTTCCTGGACGGAATATTCATGGGAGGCAGTCAGACAGACCACTACCACATACTGAAAAGAGACTATAACCTGGGCAGCGGCTACTCCGCCAAGGTACACACATTCATGGAATTCGGCAAATACGGACGTATGGTGTTCAAGTCTGAGCTATATCATCTGTTTACATGGAAAGGCTATGACGAGGAAAAGATCAGCCAACTCAGTAACCTGGAGTACACAAACGCTCAGGGAGACCCGGGCAACACCATACTGTTCACCGTCAACCCGCATATACAGCTGAACATCACCAAGCACTTGATGTTTGACATCTTTTGGGCGTATTACTTACGACATACGAACTATAAGAGCCTGAATGACAAGAAATCTCACACGCACGAGATACGAACAGGCCTTACATACACACTATAACAACGTTTATGGACTATCAAGCAATAATTGACAAGTATTACACTGAGGACAATGAACTCAGAAACATATTAATGACTCACTCAAGAAAGGTCGCCGACAAAGCGTTAAGCATCGTGGACAAGCACCCGGAGCTACACGCTGACCGCCAGTTCGTGGAAGAAGCCGCCATGCTGCATGACATCGGTATCTTCCGTTGCGACGCCCCATCTATTTTTTGTCTTGGCGACAAGCCCTACATCTGTCACGGCACCATAGGCGCTGAGCTGATGAGGGAAAACGGATACCCAAGACACGCACTGGTATGCGAGAGACACACGGGAGCTGGACTGTCACTAAAAGAAATCGAGAGACAAGACCTGCCGGTGCCACACCGCGACATGCTGCCCATAAGCATTGAGGAGCAGATCGTGTGCTATGCGGACAAGTTCTTCTCCAAGACAAGACCTGACAGGGAAAAGACACTGGAGCAAGCGCAGAAAAGTCTTGAGAAGTTCGGAACGGAAGGAACGGAGCGTTTCAAGAAATGGGTTACTCTGTTCGAATGACACACGTAGTGTGTGACGTGAGACGGCGTCACAGAAAAGACTCCGCACACACAAAACAATACGGCATTACACGCAAAGCGGTTATTTAGCGCACACGATAGGTTTATTTTTCACCTCACACATTCCTCGTTTCACTTTTTATCATTATCTTCGCGAGCGAATTGTAATTTTTGAGAAAAAAGATTGAAAAATCATACTACAGTACTCGCCCTATTCTTGATGTCCGCATACTCCATATTGGCGTTTACCGGTGATAGGAATAGGATGAGCATAGGAAACATACGGAATGACAGCCTGAGCGATTCTATCGAAAGAGATAGCATTGTTCAGGATTCTCTTGTTGCCATCATAGAAAAAAAGGCAAGGGACATAAACACTCACGTCAATCCGAACGACTCCGACCACATCATACTCTCATACATCGACTCACTGAAAGCTAAATACTCTTCACAGAAAGGTGAGGGAGACGCTGTGCAATGGAATGACTCCATAGCACAAGCGGAGGATTCTATAAGGAAGAACACCAAGAAGTCACCACTTGAGGCTGAGGTGGCTTTCACGGCGAAAGACTCTCTCGTGTTCTACATGGACACGAAAAATGCGTACTTGTATGGTAACAGCAACGTGAAGTACACTAACATCGAGTTGACGGCTGAGAACATAACCATGAACATGGACAGCAGCGTGGTGCATGCCGTGGGAGCCACGGACTCACTCGGAAAGAAATTCGGCGAGCCGGTGTTCAAGGAAGGCAGCGACACGTACGAGTCTGAGAGTATGAGCTATAACTTCGACACGAAAAAAGGATTCATCTCGAACGTGTACACGGCGCAGCAGGACGGTTTCCTGACCAGCGAGGAGTCAAAGAAGGGTGAGAACGACGAGCTGTACCTGAGACACGGAAGATATACCACGTGTGATGAGGAGCATCCTCATTTCTATATCGCGCTGAGCAGGGCTAAGGTACATACAGGAAAAAGCGTGTTCTCCGGTCCGGCATGGCTGGTGGTGGAGGACGTGCCAATACCTTTCGCCATCCCTTACGCCTACTTCCCGTTCACCAGCTCCTACTCTTCCGGATTCATCATGCCGACTTACGGAGACGAGTCAACACGCGGTTTTTATCTTCGAGACGGCGGATACTATTTCGCCATCAGCGACATGATGGACCTCAAACTGACGGGAGAGATTTACACAAAGGGTTCGTGGGGAATCGGAGCACAGACAACATACAAGAAGAGATATAAGTACAACGGAAATTTCTACTTCAACTACCAGGTCACAAAGGAGGGAGAGAAGAATATGCCCGACTACAGCGTGACCAAGAACTTCAAGGTACAGTGGTCACACAGACAAGACTCTAAGGCGAGCCCGAACAGCTCTTTCTCCGCATCGGTGAACTTCGCCACTCAGAGCTACGAGAAGAAGAACTTGTCAAGCTTGTACAATCCGTCTTCTTACTCTCAAAGCACACGTACGTCAAGCGTCAGCTATTCACGCTCATTTCCTAAGATAGGCTTGTCACTGTCGAGCAGTATGAATATCGCTCAGAACATGCGTGACTCCACCATCTCACTCACTTTGCCTAACATGAGTATAAGCTTAAGCCGACTCTACCCCTTCAAACGCAAACACGCGGTGGGAAAAGAGAGATGGTACGAGAAGATAGCACTCACATACACCGGATCTTTATCCAACAGCATCAGCACGAAAGAGGATAAGCTGATGAGCTCGAACATCATCAAAGACTGGAGCAACGGAATGAAACACTACATCCCTATCTCCGCGTCTTTCAACGTCTTGAAGTATATCAACATCACTCCATCATTCAACTACACGGAGCGTTGGTACACACATAAGATCAACCAATCATGGGACAAGTCCACACAGTCTGTGGTCAGAGACACGACATACGGCTTCAACAGAGTGTGGGACTATAACCTTAACCTCTCCGCTAACACTAAGGTGTATGTAGAGTACACTCCTGTCAAACAGATATGGGGAGAGAAGATACAGAAGATCAGACACGTCATAACACCTACAGTGAGCTTCTCTTACGCTCCAGACTTCAGCGCAGAGAAGTACGGCTACTGGAAGACTTACATGAAGACGGACGAGGAAGGTAACGTGTCATCTGTCATCTACTCACCTTACGCAGGGTCCCTCTACGGCACACCTTCGTCAGGAAAGACCGGAGCTGTCAACTTCGACGTGTCTAACAACATCGAGATGAAGTACACTGACAAGAACGACTCCACAAAGAAGTTCAGCATTATTGACGAGCTCGGCGCCAGCCTGTCATACAATATGGCAGCGAAAAAACAACCGTGGAGTAACCTGTCGACAAGACTGCGACTCAAATGGGGTAAGACGACGTTTAACGTGAACGCAGTGTTCAACACTTACGCCTACGAGTTCGACAAAAACGGCAACGTCGTCGTCGGCAACAGAACAGAATGGTCATACGGACGATTCGGACGTTTCCAGGGTATGAGCAAGAACCTCTCATACACGTTCAACAACCAGAGCTGGAAGAAAATAAAGGAGAAGGTGTCTCGTCTATTCGGAGGAAAAGACGCTGAGGAGAATATGGACAACGAGTCAAACGACGAGGAGAAAGACGACGAGTCGTTAGAGACAAACAGAGATAAGACTCACGACAACCGCTCCAAGAACGACGACCAGGAGTCAAGTAAGGACGGACTGGACGCAGACGGATACATGAAGTTCAACATGCCATGGTCGTTCTCTATCTCATACGGAATCACTATGGCGGAAAACCGCTCTGCCGCCATCAACGTGAAAACGATGAGATACCCGTATAAGTTCACCCAGAACATGAACTTCTCAGGAAACATAAAGCTCTCGTCAGACTGGAACGTGAACTTCTCTTCCGGATGGGACTTCACAAATCATGCACTGGCAATGACAACCGTCAACATATCAAGAAACATGCACTGCTTCAATATGTCATGCGGACTGGTGTTCGGAACGTACACCTCTTATAATATAACATTACGCGCCAACGCCAGCACTCTCACAGACGCTCTCAAGTACGACAAGAAGAGCAGCTACTCAAGCAGCATAGACTGGTATTGACGAAGGATACTTACTCAACCAACAGGGATTTTTCTTGAGTCCCTTAAACTTTATGGGAAGGATTTTATCAATAGATTACGGACAGAAACGTACGGGAATAGCCGTGACTGACAATCTGCAAATGATTGCCAACGGACTCACAACGGTAAACACGAAGGAACTCGAGTCGTTTATCCTAGACTATGTTAAACGGGAAGACGTGGAGGTCATTGTCGTCGGACAACCGAAGCAGACCAACGGACAAGACTCCGAAAACATGAAACGAATAACACCGTTCGTCAACAGGCTTCGTAAGTTATTACCAGACATAAAAATCGACCTCTACGACGAGCGTTTCACTTCCGTTCTCGCACACCAGGCAATCCTGACATCAGGAATAGGAAAGAAAGCGAGACAAGACAAGGCGCTGGTGGACAAGATTAGCGCCACCATCATCTTAGAGGATTATATGGAGAATATCCGAAACAAAAAAATATAATAGTATGGTTTTACCTATGTATATCTTCGGACAGCCAGTATTAAGAAAGGTGGCTTCCGAAATTAACCCAAATGAATACCCTGGACTACAGGAGCTGATACAGAATATGTTTGAGACAAACCGTAAAGCAGACGGAGTAGGACTTGCCGGACCGCAAGTGGGGCTGTCAATACGTCTCTTCATCGTGGACCTCGACGTCATCAGCGACGACAAACCAGAATTCAAAGGTTTCTTACACGCTTTCATAAATCCCCAGATTCTTGAGAGCAGCGAGGAGATGTGCGACTTCGAAGAGGGATGCCTAAGCGTTCCGGGTATCCACGAGAACGTTAAGCGACCTAAGAGCATACACGTGAAATATACAGACGAGAACCTCGTCGAGCATGACGAGTGGATTGACGGTTTCCTGGCACGAGTGTTCCAGCATGAGTACGACCACCTCGACGGTAAACTGTTCGTCGACCACCTGTCTGCATTCAGAAAACAACTGGTGAAGAAAAAACTGGTCGCAATGGCTAAAGGAAAGTTCTCCGCAAGCTATAAATGTAAGGAGAATCACTAAATAACACCGTCTTGACGACGGAACTCTCATATGAGCAAGATGATCGCAAATAGTTTGCTCCGTAAAGGTTTACGGAGGGTCTGGATAACAACGCTGCTTACAACGATAGCACTTTCATCTTTCTTGTCTAAAGCCAGCGCACAACTCAACACGAACAGTCTTATGATTGTGGCGCGCAACTCGTTGTACTACGAGGAGTACGTGATGTCTATCCAGTACCTCAACATGATTATAAGCGCTAAACCATATCTCTACGAGCCTTGGCTCTACAGAGGTATGGCCAAGTTCTATCTGGACGATTTCTCCGGATGCGAGTCGGACTGCTCTCAGGCCATAAGCAGAAACCCATACGCCGCCACACCTCACGAACTGAGAGGACTGGCGCGCATCAACCAGAAGAATTACAAGGAAGCGGCTGAAGACTATGAGACCGCCGTGAACCTAGAACCGCAAAACAAGTCACTATGGCACAACCTGGTGTACTGCGAGATAGAGAATGACAAACTAGCCAAAGCTGACTCTCTATGCGACAAGATGATAAAGAAATGGTCACGGTTCGCTGACGGATATTGCCTGAAAGCCAATATTATGATGCAACAGGGGGACACTCTGGGCGCTGAGACGTTTATAGACAAAGCTCTCGACGTCGATAAGTACAACATCAACGCTATAACCATAAAGGGCGGAATACTGATGTTCAAACAAAACTATCCCGACGCCGAGAAAATGTATGACGAGGCGCTTCGTCTCGACCCCAAAAACACAGGCTCACTCATCAACAGAGCATTGTGCAAGTACCATGAGGACAACTATCGCGGAGCCATGAAGGACTACGACATGGCACTTGAAATCGAGCCTCACAATTTCATAGGACACTACAACCGAGGACTGCTATTGGCCAACGTGGGAGAAGACAACAAAGCTATAGAAGACTTCAACTTCATCATCAACATAGACCCGGAAGACATGATGGCAGTGTTCAACAGAGGTGAGTTGTACATGAACACGGGTGAGTATCAGGAGGCGATAAAAGATTACACGACAGTAATCAATGAGTATCCTAATTTTCTCTACGGATATCAGAGAAGAGCCGAGGCGAAAAGAAAAACTGGAGATAAAAGAGGTGCCGACAAGGACGACGAGTATGTGTTCAAGGAGTCCATGGCGCACAAATACGGATACGCTAAAAAGAAAACACGCACTAAGAACTCCACAAGAAAGAAGTCTGAACGCAAGATAGACGACTACGATAAACTGCTGGAGGACGACAATAATGAGACGCAGTACGACAACACCTACAAAGGAAAGATACAAAACAGGAATGTTGAGGCGAAACTCATCAAGACAATACCGGAACAGACAAGAAAATACAATGACTTGATATCGACAGATATCAATGAGATTTTCGAGCAAGCGTATGACAAAGCACAAAACGGCAACATCAAAGACGCTATCGATGACCTCAACAAGATAATCTCGTTGAACGACTCATTCGGAGAGGCTTACTACAATCGCGGACTTCTCAAACTTTTCTCCAATGATGTGACGGAAGCAATAACCGACCTGAGCAAATCAGGTGAGCTGGGTATATACTCCGCATATAACATCATAAAGAAAAACCAGAATAAAAAGAACAAATAACGATTACCACCACAAGAGCAATTTTTATTATGTAAAGTTCGTTAATAACGAAAAGAAATAGTAAATTTGCAACGTTTATGCGTATATAAAAACAACAACATATGATAAAAATTACATTTCCAGACGGATCAGTACGCGAATACGAGAACGGCGTGACTGGTCTCCAGATTGCTGAGAGCATCAGCCAGCGACTCGCCCAGGACGTCATCGCATGCGGCGTGAACGGCGAGACAACGGAGCTGAACCGCCCTATCAACGAGGATGCCGCCATAGAGCTCTACAAATTTGACGACAAAGAGGGGAAGCACGCTTTCTGGCACACATCAGCACACCTGATGGCAGAAGCTATCGAGGAGTTGTACCCGGGTACACAATTCGGTATCGGACCTGCAATAGAGAATGGTTTCTACTACGATGTGATGCCACCTGAGGGTGTGAAACTCAGCGACGCAGACTTCCCAAAGATTGAGAAAAAAATGATGGAGCTTCAGCAGAAGAAGGAAGCGTTGGTACGTAAAGAAATCTCCAAGGACGAGGTGATGAAACTGTTCGCCTCAAAGGGACAGACATACAAAAACGAGCTCATCAGCGAGCTTGAGGATGGCAAGATCACCACATACACACAAGGCAACTACATCGACTTGTGTAAGGGACCACACCTCATGACAACAGCCCCTATCAAGGCTGTCAAACTTCTCTCACTGGCAGCAGCTTACTGGAGAGGTGACGAGAAACGTCCGATGATGACTCGTATATACGGTATCTCTTATCCTAAGAAGAAAATGCTGGATGAGTATCTGGTTGCCCTCGAGGAAGCTAAGAAGAGAGATCACAGAAAAATCGGAAAAGAGATGGAACTGTTCATGTTCTCTGAGAGAGTCGGCAAAGGCCTGCCTATGTGGCTGCCTAAAGGTACTGCCGTACGTATCAGACTTCAGGACTTCCTCCGCAAGATACAGAAACGTTACGGATATCAGGAGGTGATGACTCCACACATCGGAGGCAAGAACCTGTATGTGACATCCGGACACTACGCACACTACGGAAAGGACTCTTTCCAGCCTATCAACACTCCAGAGGAAGGCGAGGAGTACTTGCTCAAACCAATGAACTGCCCTCATCACTGTGAGATTTTCGCATGGCAACCACGCTCATACAAGGACCTTCCGTTCAGATGCGCCGAGTTCGGTACTGTTTACCGCTACGAGCAGTCTGGAGAGCTTCACGGTCTGACACGAGTACGTTCGTTCACACAGGACGACGCCCACATCTTCTGTCGACCAGACCAGGTCAAGGACGAGTTCCTCCGCGTGATGGACATCATCAACATCATCTTCAAAGCACTCGACTTCAAAGACTTCGAGGCGCAGATATCACTCCGCGACCCTGAGGACAAGGAGAAGTACATTGGTTCTGATGAGGTATGGGAGCAGGCAGAGAGAGCTATCATCGAGGCATGCGAGGAGAAAGGACTCCCAACACGCACAGAGCTCGGAGAGGCTGCGTTCTACGGCCCTAAACTTGACTTCATGATCAAGGACGCTCTTGGCAGACGTTGGCAGCTTGGAACAATACAGGTGGACTACAACCTCCCAGAGCGTTTCCAACTTGAGTACACCGGAGCAGACAACCAGAAGCACAGACCTGTGATGATTCACCGCGCGCCATTCGGTTCAATGGAACGCTTCATTGCCGTGCTCATAGAGCACACAGCAGGCCGTTTCCCACTTTGGCTGACACCAGACCAAGTCGTTATCCTCCCTATTTCAGAGAAGTACAACGACTACGCTCAGAAAGTCTCTGAGTACCTCAACCAGAACGACGTACGCACAACAGTAGATAGCCGTAATGAGAAAATCGGCAGAAAGATACGTGACAACGAAATCAAACACATACCTTATATGCTTGTCGTCGGAGAGAAAGAGGCTAACGATGGCACCGTAAACGTACGAAAGCAAGGTAGTCAGGAACAAGAAACAATGAAATTTGAGGATTTCGCAAAGAAAATCAACGAAGAAGTTCGTGCAATGACAGAAAATTTCTAACTTTGCACGGAAATTAAAACAGTCACTCCCGAACGATAGAGTTTGGGAGTGATAAATATAATCAATAATTACGAATTTAAACCGGAAGGAAAACAACCATTAATGAAAGGTGAAAACAAAAAACAGCAGCACCGTATCAACGAACAGATAAGGGTGCGTGAGGTGAGAATTGTTGGAGATGATATAGAGTCAGTGGTATTGCCTACAAGCAAAGCTCTCCAGATGGCAGAGGAGAGAGACGTTGACCTCGTAGAAATATCTCCAAACGCAAACCCTCCGGTATGTAAGCTTATTGATTACTCTAAATACCTTTACCAGCTGAAGAAGAAAGCTAAGGACATGAAGGCTAAGCAAGTCAAAGTCGAGGTAAAGGAATTGCGATTCGGTCCTCAGACAGGTGAGGCAGACTACGCATTCAAGTTAAAGCATGCGCAGGAGTTTCTCAACGAAGGAAACAAAGTCAAGGCGTATGTGTTCTTCAAAGGACGTTCAATCGTGTTCAAGGAGCAGGGAGAGGTGCTGTTATTACGTCTCGCCAACGACCTTGAAGAGTATGCGAAAGTTGAGAGCATGCCTGTGCTCGAGGGGAAGAAGATGATAATCATCCTCGCTCCAAAGAAAGCAGGACAACCTAAGAAGAGTCAGCAGAAGCGTGACAATGAAGCTGCAGAGGCACAAGCCAAAACCGCAGAGTCTAAGGAGCAAGAGGGACCAAATCCTAACAGCCCGTTTGCCGGACTGGCGGACAAACTCGCAGAGAAAGAGTAAGAGATATAACTACCGTCCTTTCCAACCAATCACAATCAAGGGAAAAAGAGTGCGTAACGCCCTGGTATATGCGTTGCCACTGATTATTAATATATTAAATTCATAAAAAAATGCCAAAAGTTAAAACAAGTTCCGCTGCAAAGAAGCGTTTCAAGCTTACTGGTACAGGAAAGATTAAGCGTCAGCACGCTTATCACAGTCACATCTTGACAAAGAAGACAAAGAAACAGAAGAGAAACCTCGACCACTCTGCAATCGTAGTGTCTGCGAATGTTAAGCAGGTTCGTGACCTCCTCTGTCTGCGTTAATCGGCCTGTTGCTTAGACACAAGCAAACAAACAGTAAGTAAGAATTAACTTTTAAAGTGTAACCGAATGATTTAGCACCAAAGAATGCGAAAGAAGCGCATCGCTAACATTCAAAAAAAAACAAAATTATGCCAAGATCAGTAAATCATGTTGCATCACGTGCACGTCGTAAGAAGATTTTAAAGCGTGTCAAGGGTCAGTTCGGCGCTCGTAAGAACGTTTGGACAGTTGCCAAAAACGCATACGAGAAAGGTCTCACATACGCATTTGCAGACCGTCGTCGCAAGAAGCGCGAGTTCCGCTCTTTGTGGATTCAGCGTATCAACGCTGCCGCACGTCTCGAGGGTATGTCATACTCACAGCTTATGGGCGCTCTCCACAAGGCAGGTATTGAGATTAACCGTAAGACTCTCGCTTACCTTGCAGTAAACAACGCTGAGGCGTTCAAGGCTATCGTAGCAAAGGTAAAGTAAATCAGATTACATAGATTACTTATCACACAAATCCTTTTGGTCCGTAAGGTCCAAAAGGATTTTCTTTTTATATGATAAGACATAACCATCCCAAAGTAACCATCCCAAATGATACGTATTTTGTGGTCGCAGAGTTCTCCGTAACTTTGCTCCCATAAAATTTTCACGTCAATGTTCAGTCTGAATGAAAGCGACAGATTCATGGTCTTTGGCAATGCCGTTAACCTCCGCAAGGGAATAGAGTCCCCGTGTGTGTTCGTGCGTATGTACTCGATGGTTCCGCCAGACGGAAGTGTGTATGTGTTCCTCTACCGCTACAGGACACGCATGAAACTGCTCCACTGGGAGCGCGGCGGCTATGTCATATTCTACAAACGCATGGAGCGGGGGCGTATCAGGCGGACCGTGTTCCGCACAGACGCCGGATGCGGTTTCATACTTATGAGATGGGACGAGATTGTGCTTTTGGTGGAAGGTGTAGCCGGATAGTCAAGACGGAGAAAACGCTTTAATTTTCAGTGATATTAAGTCAGCAAATCCTTTGACATGTGAGAAAAAATCCGTAACTTGCTTGGTGTAAAAACAGGGCAAAGGGATGTTTTGCGTACAGTCATATAACAGCACACGCCCATCATACCTTGCTGTACGATGGACGTGTTTGTTAATTATTTAATGAGATTACCCAATATGCTACGCGTAATCTCTCTTGTTGCTGTTCTGGTGGCGGAGTTGACGGCACTCTTAGTTACCTTCTTTGTTATCGAAGTATTACTTTTCTTTCCTGTCACGCTATTAGCCACACTAGTACCGATCGCAGCCGTGACGCTTGTGATCACCGCTCCCAGAATCTTGCCGACAATACCCTTCTTTGAACTACTCTTCGTCGCTTTCTCCTTTTTACTCTCCTCTGCAGCCTTCTCAGCGGCAGCTTTCTGTTCCTCCAACTTTTTCTTCTCCTTCTCCTCATCGGCCATCAACATCTCGAAGGCACTCTGTCGGTCGACAGCAGTCTCATAACGTCCGAACACAGGAGAGTCCTTTATAGCCCTGTCACGCTGCTCAGGAGTAACGGCTCCGATCTGGCTGAGAGGGAAAAGGACGCGAGCCTTCTCCACGACAGAGGGCACACCCTTCTCGTCGAGGAAAGACATGAGAGCCTCACCCGTGCCGAGCTGCATAATGACATCCTCAGTCTTGAAAGACGGATTAGCTCTGAACGAGTCAGCAGCAGCCTTCACGTTCTTTTGCTCCTTCGGGGTATAAGCTCTCAGTGCGTGTTGAACCCTGTTACCCAACTGCGCCAATACTGACTCAGGTATATCCGTAGGGCTCTGAGTGACGAAATACACTCCTACCCCTTTACTTCTTATCAGACGCACAACCTGCTCTATTTTATCCACCAGGGCCTTTGAGGTGTCATCAAAAAGCGTGTGAGCCTCGTCAAAGAAGAACACCAATTTCGGCAAGTCAGCATCTCCCACTTCGGGCAGTCTCGCATACAAGTCAGAGAGAAGCCACAACAAAAAAGACGAATACAGTTTTGGGTTCTGCATCAGTTTATCAGCTGCAAGCACACTCATGACGCCCTTTCCATCTCTGTCACGTCTCATAAGATCCTGAATGTCAAACGACGGTTCACCAAAGAACTTATCACCCCCTTGGCTCTCCACAACAAGAAGCGCACGCTGTATGGCTCCCACAGAGGCTGCGCTGACACTGCCATACACCTTAGTATACTCTGCCGAGTGTTCCGACACGTAATTCAGCATCGACCTCAGGTCTTTTATATCAATCAGCAAGAGTCCCTTGTCATCGGCCACTCTGAACACCACATTCATCACGCCAGTCTGAGTCTCATTGAGGTTGAGCAGTCTTGACAGCAGCTCCGGTCCCATGTCAGAGATGGTGGTGCGCATAGGATGTCCCTGTTCTCCGAACACATCATAGAAACACACAGGACAAGCCTGGAAAGAAGGAGAGCCAAGTCCGAACTCGTCACATCTCTTCTCGATGAACGATGACATCTTACCCACCTGACTTATTCCCGACAAGTCACCCTTCATGTCCGCCATAAAACAAGGCACTCCGGCTTGAGAGAATGTCTCCGCAAGAACCTGCAGAGTGACTGTCTTTCCAGTACCCGTGGCACCTGCAATCAATCCATGCCTATTTGCCATCTTACCATTGATGCAAATAGGTCCGCCGTCGCCGTGAGCGACGTATAATTGTCCTTCTGTTGTGTACATATTATTTCTTTGACATTAGTATTTAAGAGTAATAACGCAAATGTACAAAAAAAGTTAATACAAATCCAGTCGTTTGAGATAATAGAAAAAATAATTCAGTCAATTCTTTCAGGATGTTACTGACATTAATCACTCCACCATAAAGTCTCAGAACAATTTCACACGTGAAAAACGTGAGATATGCGCACACGCTGTCGAAAAAAAGCGTGTACATCAGGTAAGAATGGCAATAAATAGCTAATTTTGCAAAAAAGCACTCAATGAGAGACGAGCAGTATTATATCCAGCGAATAGACGAGCTTGAGTCTGAGCTGTCGAGGATAAAACGGGAGGTGCGCCTGGCGGAAGTCAGACGCAGGGTCACGCCTCATTTCCTGTTCAACAGTATCAGCGTGTCCATCGGTCTTGTGACACAAGAGCCGTCAACGGCTGTACGTTTTCTGAACCTGCTGGCGAAGATGTATCGTTACCTGCTGAAGTACGGCGGTCAACAGTATGTATCCATTGAGCGGGAGTTAGAGTTGATGACACAATATTACGAGCTTATGAACCTGAGGCATTTCGAATGTCTGAGACTTGACATCAGCGACAAGATTAGACGACTAAGCGGATACGTGTTACCACCTCTGTCCTTACAGGGCATACTGGAAAACGCCATCAAACACAACGTGCACACCCAGGAGACTCCCCTCACAGTCAAGTTCGACACGGACGGTGAGTATATCATAGTAAGCAACAAGATAGCTCCTCTGACGTCAGAGACAGAGTCGTTCCATATAGGAATGGAGAACATAAATGAGACGATGCGCCTACTCTTTGACAAGCAGATTGATGTTATAAACGACGGCAGCACGTTCACTGTAAAGATACCTCTTATAAAAACAAAGACACAGAAATGAAGATACTAATTCTCGAAGATGAGATTTACAACTTCCGCATGCTTCGCCGAATGCTTGAGGACATGAGCCAATCCTACAACATCGTAGGTCCGTTCTCCACCGTCGAGATGGCAAGGGAATATATCAACTACTATGATGACATAGACATTATCATAGCAGACATTCAGCTAAGCGACGGACTCAGCTTTGACGTGCTGGACCATGTCAACGACAACGTCGCCATCATCTTCACGACAGCGTATGAGGAATACGCCTTGAAGGCGTTCGAATACAACAGTCTGTCGTACCTTCTCAAGCCTATTGACGAGAAGGAGCTATCCGTAGCCATCAACAAAGCGGTGAAGCTCAGGATGTCAGACAATTGCTACTCCACTTTTTTCAGAAAGATTAAGGACAACTCAAACTTCCGCGAGCGATTCGTGGTAAAGGTAGCCAAAGGCGAGAAGGTCATCCTGTTATCCAACGTACGTTTCATAGTCTCCGAACACAAAACGACATACCTGAAATTGTTTGACGATCGTTCGTTTGCGGTCGACATGACACTGAACGAAATCAGCAAGCAGCTTAACCCGGAGCTATATATGCGTGTGAACCGTAAGTACATCGTTCCGTTTGAACAAGTCGACAGTGTTGAGCACCTGAGAAACGGAAAAGAGCAGCTACACCTTAAAGGTGAAGCTGCTCCTGAGATTATCATCAGCCGCATTAGGAAAGCGGAGGTGAACAAATGGCTTAAAGAACGCTCTTTGACCACCTGACCCAATCCCGCTGACGGTCGCTACGTCAAACCCTCATCAACAAACCATTCTTCAGGTCTTCCTCTGCCTGCTCCTTTATCTTGACATGCAGTTTCTTTCCCGTGGCGTTGAAAGGAATCTGGTTCGTGAATCTATAGTAACGGGGACGCTTGAAGTTCGCTATCTCCGGACTGTTCTTGCAGAACTCATCCAACTCCTCCGGAGTGAGCGTGTCGTCACGCTTAACGATATATGCGGTAACGAGCTGACCGCACAACTTGTCTGGCACTGAAGTGACGATACAATCCTGCACCTTTGGATGCAGATTAAGCACGGCCTCCACCTCAGTAGGATAGATATTCTCACCTGACGAGATGATCATGTCGTCTTTTCTGCCCACGATAGTGATAAACTGATTCTCGTCCCAAGTGGCGAGGTCATTAGTGTATATGAATCCCTTGTAGTACTTCTTATTGGTCTCATCGTCACGATTGAAATACATGTATGGTGACTTAGCCGGTGAGCAGATAACAACCTCTCCGACCTCGAGTCCATTCTGCTCAGCCAGGTCAGACGGCTCAGCTTTCTTGTTCTCATAAACCTTCACCACTCTCACATCATCGTCCACACATGATCCGCCTGCAGTTCCCGCATTCTCAGGAAGGTCGAAAGGACGCAGGAACGTGTTCCAGAATGTCTCTGTCGTTCCGTATCCGTTGAAGATGTTCGGTGTGAGCACCTTCTGATAACGTATACATGCCGAACGCTCCAGAGGGCTACCCATAGTCACGATACCCTTCAACGTGCTAATGTCTATGTCCTGCTTCTCCTGTTCGTCAGCAATCTTCTCCAAGACAGTAGGCACGCCCACCACGAACGTGATCTTGTACTTGCTGACAAGCTGCAATGTCTGGAGAGGCTCGAACTTACGCATGACGACAAGTGACGCTCCCGCATAGAATGTCGGACAAGGCCCGGCGCAATGCAGTCCTCCTCTGTGGAACCATGGCGTGGTGTTCATAGTCACATCACGGTAGTTCATCGGGAAATGAATCATGACGTCGTGAGCTGACAGCACCTCGTTGATGCTCGTCATTGACACGCCCTTCGGATGTCCCGTAGTACCGGAGGTATACAGACGAGTCGTCTCGTCATATATATTATACTTCTCAGTGATATGAGGCTCACGAGTACTTCCGTGGGCTGTATACTCATCGTATGATATCGCCTCTCCACTACTCTTTGAGCCTATGACCACAATCCTCTTTGGCTTAAAGTGAGAGTGACGCAACGCCTCAAACACACAGTCCAGTTTTGACAGGCACACCACCAAAATAATCGGTTTGGAGTCGTCAATATTATAAGCAAGCTCTCCCGCACTACAACGGTAACTAACCGGACAGCAAACACCCTGCATCTTGTGTGCGGCTATGTAAGTGAAAGCAAATTCAGGACAATTGAGAGTCAATGCCATAATGACATCACCCTTCTTGAAACCATCACATGACAATGTGTTACACAGACGGTTAGACTCATCATTCAGCTCAGAGTATGTCCAAGTACGGTCCAGTTCTGGATCAATCATGGCAATACGTTTCGCGTAACGTCTGACATTACGCATAAATCCTTCAATCCATGTGTACCGACTCTCAAATATCGATTTAAAATCTTCCATATCTTTACTTAACAATTACTATTTTGTTCGATGCAAAAGTATGTTATACAACAATAATTACACGAAAATGCTATTGTTTTTGTACCGAAGTGTCGATATTGAGCGACAGAATGCATGCATGGAATAACGATTCTGCACATATATTTTTTCGATGTGCTTAATGTCCGCCAAACATTTTGATTCTTGACGCATCTTATTTTTTCGTACCATTATAACAAATATGGAGACAAATGAAACATTATTTCATTTGCCTTTTTCAAGTGTATTGACAATCGTCAACACTATTCTCAACACTATAATCAGGAAAATAACACCTGGTCATCGTCATTTCTCACTCTGTCACCATGACATCCCAGACAAAAAAATTTCACAAGCACACCTTATATGTAAAAGAGAAAGACTTGTCATAGGGACCCTCCGACCACGATTAGGGATTCCGCCTCACGGAATAGGATTTTTCCTCTTTCATTCATCATAAAATCATCGCATCTTTGCATCGTAATCAAAAAAAACAAGAAGTCAAACAACTAAATAAAAGGAGATACATTATGAAGAATATCAATAAGGTGATGGCAGCCATGATGATTATGGCGATCGCATGCACAATACCAACGTCAGCAAGTAACAAGAAGTTCGACAACAAGAAGGCGACAGTCGTAATGGTTGACAAGAAGCACGACAACCGTCCTGACATGCGGACATGTACAATTAAGGTGGGGCGTCGCAACAACAACAAGAGAGTCATGTCCAAGGCAAAGCACATACACGGAGTGAAGGACGTCCACTTCAACCCTCGCACTAACGTGGTGACAGTACGCTACGACGCCCGCATGACATCAGCCCGTCACATCTTACGTACCATGTCATAGTTTAATCACACATATTATTATATATATATGAAAAGCCCTGGCTTGCGCAGCAGCAAGTCAGGACTTTTCTATTACAGCAGACCATGTCGTCACGCGTTAGCAGCCACATGCGCCAACGGCTTTCTGGCGCAGAAATTGACGGTGTACTCCCCTTTCCTCGTCACCCGTACATCCGCGAATCCAACTTCAGCGAGTATCTTACTAATATCATCAACAGGAAGAAGATTCATGGCGTCAATCTCCTTCTCCCAATAACTCATCGTGCTATTGTTCTTGTCGCCGTAAGAAAACATAAACGTTCCGTCAGACTTTAATACACGGAACACCTCAGAGAACGCTTTCTTCAGGTCTGGCCAGAAATACACAGTCTCGAATGCGGTAACCAAATTGAACTTCTCATTCTCGTACGGCATGTCCATGACATTACCTTGCTGGATGAAACAACGATCACCAATGTATTTGCTGTTGTATTTGATACTATAGGAAACACTGTCATCAGAGTAGTCGAGACCGTACACCTGCCCCTTTGGACAGCGCTTCAGCATTCTCGCGATATTCTTTCCGCCGCCGCATCCAGCGTCCAATACAATCCAGTCGGGTTGGAAATCCACGAATGAAATGTTCCATAATGCCATTGGCGTATGCGTAAGGTTCATCAAACTCAATGCGAACTTGCCCATCCATCCTTGAGGACGAGCGTTAGTGTTCCAAAATTTTCTTAAAGCTTCCATAATATCATTTTCCCTTTCTAAAGTCAACAAGTCGAGATGACACAAAGACACCCACGTAGCTCATAACAAGAGTGAGTATAACGACAAGCGCAAGCACCCACCAATGCGCATAAGCCATCAGACCTTCCGCATATTCCAGCCCCATCTCCTCAACTGCTCCGTCATAATACCAGCTGGTATTTGTCCACAGCTTGTGCACCCAGCTGATATCTCCCAATGAGAGAACCGGATAGGCAATCAACAGACCTTTCAATGATGAGTTGCCAACATATTGACGTACGACGTCGGAAAGAAAACCGAAAGCCACCATAATGACAGACTCACGAACCTCCACCTCCCCCGTGGCATAAAGGAACATGCTCAACGTAAGACTAAGCAGAGTTCCCGCCCCGAAAAAACGCCAGTACTGAGCTAAACCGTAATAAGAGAATGCAGCCAGCAAGGCAGCCACGACCGGTAGTCCCGCCCAACAAACCGGATGGAGAAAACCAAGAAACGCTGTTGCGAAGATAGTCACAACATACAGGACAACATAACCTGCAATGCGAAAAAAGTTAACAGTATCCTTCATAATTATAAATTTGTTAAACAACCGCGAAGGTACTTCGACACATACAAATATGCAATACCGAAAAATTAGGTTTTTATATACTCACCTCACACACAACAGGATTAGGATCATTAATCACATATAGGTATCGGCCACAGACGTTCCGTTATAATAAGTGGTTCGTACGCTCACAAGAAGATGCCATTGACACCTTCTTTATAACTCATTATAGTATGCGAAATAGCCCACTCCAGGCTCACGCAACAGTCTGCCACTGATAAGGGACACTATACCTCCCTACAGCATGGTATGTCGATTGCAAGCAAAGAGTAAACGTCACTTAGTGGAAAAAATGACAATTTGTCCTGTGACGAGATTTCCTATGCCTATTTTTTTCAAAAAAACGGGGTAACCAGCTGATAATCTTAAAACAAAGTTCTTAAAAAGCCTTAGTTCTCTTTTTGATATTCTAAGGTTAGGTTGTAGCCTACAAACAGGCCTGAGCTTTTCAAAATCCTAACCTGAGAGTTTCAACGTCCTAACCTAAGATTTTCAGACGCCGAATAAGACACGAGAAAATTTCAGAAGTCATTTTTTCGCTGCCTCATGTCAACGGAAAAAGAGGAATATCGGACAACGTAAAATGTGCGAAATGGTATAGAGATTTCGTCATCTGTTTTTTTCGTTTCCACTGTTCATATCATAACAATTCACCTCCGCCCCCCAAAAAACACGACACGCGTCACGCTCCACAGCCACAAACATGCTGGAAAGCGCATCCATTGGGCATCGCAAGATGATATTGTCATCGACGAGAGCAACGTAAGTCTGGTGTTATCAAGCAGATATAAGCAAAAACACAAAAAAAATAAATTGCGAAAAATTTGTTTATTTGGCACATACTATATATATTCGCGGCGCATCGCATACCAATAATCTTCAAACGTCCTTGAGAGCAAAGACCTAATAGATATTGTATATATATATTAACCTAATATCATTTAACTAACCAAAACTTTAACAACATGGGTAAATTTCGTGAATCCCTGAAAGGGTTCAAAGGTGCGGCCGCTCTTGCGGTGCTCTCTGTCGTATCCGTCAGTAACACTTATGCTCAGCGTAAGACGGATCAGTTGGACAGAGGTTTAGTTGCGGTAAGCGTTCAGTCTGGCGTGTATGTCAGTTGGCGTGTACAGGCAGACGAGTACTATGACGTGACCTATAATCTGTATCGTGACGGGTCGCTTATAGCACAGAATCTGAGTGTGTCCAATTATGTCGATTCGGGAGGAGGCTCCTCAAGCTCATACACCGTCGTTCCGGTTAAGAACGGAGTGGCCGGACAGCAGTGCGCTGCAGTGACACCTTGGCAAAACCAGTATTTCGAGTTTCCGGTGTCTAACGTGCAGGCGCGCAGCGGAGTGACGGTGTGGAAACAAAACAACCCGTCCACGGCAATGGCGAATTACACAATAAATGATATCTCTTTAGGTGACGTCGATGGCGACGGGAAAATAGACTTTATCGTAAAACGCAAGAACCAGACAGACCAAGACGAGCTCTTCCCTGTGTCGAACAAACAGATGTATTGCCAGATTGAGGTGTACGCGTCAAGCATCAACTACGGACGTCTTTGGTGGATTGACTGCGGCCCTAACATTTGCTACGGTGCCGACGAGCAGTGGGACGCCGTGGCGTTTGACTGGAACGAAGACGGAGCGTGCGAGGTGCTGTATCGAGGCGGAGCGAACACAGTGATACACCATTCCGACGGCACGACAGAGACCATCGGAAACGTCAACGAGAACATAAGAAACGGTATCGTGCATACGGCGAACATGACATTCTCTAACTCAGGCGAGGAATGGCTCATGTATATCAATGGACGAAACGGATACACATACGACGTCATCACATATCCTTTACCTCGAGGTAACGCATCCGACTGGGGCGACTCGTACGGTCACCGCTCAAGCAAGTATTTCATGGGCGCTCCGTATCTAGACGGCGTTAACCCTTATATCTTCCTCGGACGTGGTATATACACGAAGACTGACGCATGCACCTACCGAGTGAACAAGAGCACGAACAAGCTTTATAAGGTGGGAAACACATGGCACAGCTACACTAACAGCGGATGGTACGGACAGGGACACCATAACTTCGCCATAGCCGACGTCGATGAGGACGGAAGCGATGAGATTGTATACGGCTCAATGGTGCTCGACTTCCATACTGGAGACACGTCTCTGCACGGCTGCTCGTCAACAGCTCTCGGACATGGAGACGCCTCACATACCGGCGACCTCGATCCTTTCAGAAAGGGACTGGAGACTTTCTCTTGTAATGAGGAGAAACCATGTAACAATTACAGAAACGCCACCACATGCGAGATTTATGCGAGAAGCGTGGGCACGTCTGATGACGGACGAGCCATGGCAGGCAACTTCACGAACGAATATCCTGGAGGTATCGGAGCGTCTTCACAGTCCGGAATCATTCCGTTGAGCTATGTACAGCCTAACCCGACATCTCCTGTCTATATCAGCTCGATGTCTAACAACTGGAACGCACAGACTCCGTATCCTATGGCTCTCAATTTCCGCATATACTGGGACGGCGACCTGCTGTCAGAGACCATCAACGGACCTGGCTCAAGTGAGGGCTATCTGTTTGTGGACAAGTTAGGACAGAGAATTTACGACACAGGACATGGCAGCTATGCCACTGCTTGTATCAACGGCACGAAGAAGAATCCTTGCGCCACGGGCGACATCATTGGCGACTGGCGTGAGGAGATTGTGATGAGAACATCTGACAACCGTTTTATACGTGTCTATACCACTGTCACCCCGACTGAACACCGCATGCAGTCTCTATGGTATGACCATCAATATCGCCAAGCTATGGTATGGCAGACTGAGGGATATAACCAGCCTCCTCACCCAAGCTTCTTCGTAGGTGAGCTTGAGGGACTGACTCAGGCTCCTCCGGCACTGACGTGGACAGGACGCACCGGCATCGGCAATAACGGCTCAATCACCACATCACTCAACGGAAAGGACGTGTTCGTCTGGCCTGACGGCAATGGCTCCGAGTATTCTGTCAACATAAATAGCGGCGCACAGCCATCAACGCTGTTCCTGAACTCACGCACCACGATAGAGGGCGGTGACCGTGTGCAGTACACGGAGACAAAGCACACATGGGACCGCATCAGACTCTCCGGCAACGGATTGTCCGGAAAGACTAATCTGTGTAAGCAAGGCTCATCTGCGGCTCATCTGCCATACCAGACTCATTCTCACTCAGGTAAGACGGACATCTGGCAGGGTGCCCTCATCTGTAACGGCAGCATCACTAACAGTGACGTGTGGGCAAACCGCTTCACGGAGCTGTTCTTCGGCTCTGACCTCGTGGCGTCAGAGAGCTACTATAAGTCTATCTCCATGGAATACGGCTCAGCTCTCTATATCACAAGTAACCTGAAGTCTACTCCTTACGTGAATGACAACGGATATGCTCACATGACGGTCAACAACCTTACCATTAAGGAGGGCTCACGACTGGTGTTCGATGTCAAGGGCAACGGTAATGCCAATGGAGACCGCCTCAACATCGGCTCTCTCTTCGTACGCAAGCAGAATTGGCAATACGGGCCTCAGTATCTTGTGCCGGTTATTGACATACGCTCTGAGGGTGCTCTCGCAGACGGAGACTACCTGCTCGGCTCTTTGCAGCAGATGACAGCAGGATCCGCCAGTCTGCTCGACGTGAAGGTGGAATGCTCCGCTCAGGTGTCCGGTCATTTCGGCACTGTATTCTTCAACAGCGCCAATAAGTGCTATTACCTCCATGTCGGTGGCGCTATCGACTCCTCTTACCAAATCGACGAGTCTGTCTACCTTAACGTCTTCGCACAGAACTTCGAGGACGCAGACTGGATGGACAACTGGACGATAGTTCTCGACAACCGACTGACAGCTGTTCAGCAGGCTGACGGAGCAAGCGAATCTAAATGTATATGGCTGAAGAGCGTGCTCGACGCCAACAACGGCACATCGGCTATCTTCACTCTCCCTACTATAGCTGAATACAAAAACACTACGGTGTATCAGTTCGACTTCGATTTCGCACAGACGTCCATCATCGGTTCGAACGCTACACGCGCCGGCGATTTTGTACTGCGTGACGAGAACGGAAACGCTATTGTAACGTTCCGCGCATTCACGGGAGCGACAACAGGTGAGATTGTTGTGGGCGAGACTGTCATAGGCAATTACTCCGTGACAAAGGGCACATATTTTAAGACGGAGACAGCACCAACGATAAGTCATCACGTGTCACTGCGCTCGTCACAGACGGGAACGTACATTTATGTGGACGGAACACGCATGACAGTCAGCTCGTCTTTCGTCAAGATGGCAAGTATCATATATAATACCAACAGGTATGCGGGACAGATGCAGTTCGACAACTTCCTACTCAACTGCAAGGTTATGAACGCAACTGAGATAGCTGTCACAAACGGAGGCTTCAACGCTAATAACAACAACGGATGGAGCGGCACAGGATTCGCATTCCAATCTTATACGGACGCTGAGCATTATAACAAGACATTTGACACCTATCAGACTCTCAGCGGACTGTCTAACGGATGGTATATCCTGACTGTCAACGGATTCTATCGCAACGGATTGAATGATGACGGCACAAACAAACTCGCCACATTATACGCCAATGACGCCGCACAGGCTATCAGACTGCGTAGCAGCATCGGACTGGCGGACTTACAGGCGGCCACTGGCCTCACTGCTTACCCGAATAATATGCGAGACGCTGAAATGGCGTTCGAAGCTGGACTGTACGAGAACATTCTTCGTGTATATGTCTCTGACGGCACATTACGCTTCGGAGTTCGCAAGAGCATGGACACGACTTATGACTGGGCCATCTTCGACAATTTCCGACTCTACTACGTTGGCGACGGCAATAGCGCTCCTGTAAGGGACATGTTTGCCGATGAGACAACGGGCATGGAGGATATTACGGAGACAGTGACTCCTGTCGCTTATCTCACTACTGACGGACGTGTGGTTGTCGAACCGCAGACCGGACGTGTATATCTCGTGAAGATGTCTGACGGAACGGTCAAGAAGATGTTATTCAGATAAGACGACGATAATCAAGGTGGGATGTGTCTGTTATGACTCATCCCACTTCTTATTTCTATAGGCAAAAAGAGGGTGTGTCAAAATAGGCACATCCTCTTTTTTTACGCAAAGCCCCGACTT
>CALCEL010000047.1 GCA_937900485.1 uncultured Prevotellaceae bacterium | reverse complement strand
GTTTTGCAAATTCTCGCTATGCGGATGCATGAACGGGAAAGGGGGCTTTATGAGGAACGACTAATTATATGAAATGCGGCACACATGGCTTAACAAGATAGTGATAAGCATAGACGAGAAAGACAGAGAGACACTGCCTCAACCAACCACCGTACGGAAAAGATAATGAGTGGCTCGACAACAAGACAAGGGCTGATAACCATGCGGTTACCAGCCCTTGTCTAACAATTATTATGGAGTGTCCGTCAAAGACACATCATGTAAAGCTAATAGTCGGAGTGCCCTCCTCAGGGTCAGTCTTCACATTGACCCTGTTAGAGATTTGTCTCAGGTTGTCCTTAGTCCTCTTATAAGTAGGAGACGACTCCACCATGCTAATGACATCGTCATCGTCCAGCTCCTCATCCTTGAAGACATAGTAATAAGTAGGACGTCGGAACGAGCTGCGAGCCTTGTCGATGTCATAGTATTTGACACGTCTGTTCTCCTTCTCAGCCTCTAGTTCCTGCTCCTCAGCCGATTTCACCTTCTTCTCGACGTCACGTTTCTGGAAACGCTGTTCCATCTCGTCAGAGTCGATGTCCTCGACGCCGAATCCAGTGGCGAGGATAGTGACCTTGACCTGATCGACGAGAGAAGGGTCGCTTGAGAGACCCCACTTAGTCTCAACGTCCTCGTTCTTAATTTTGTTCATGAAGTCATGGACCTCGTTGATCTCATCCATTCTGAGAGGCTCACCAGTTCCGTTCTGGTCATCATTTTCGGCCGGTGCGGAGATGCGCAGGAGAATCTTCTTAGAGTGGTAGATATCATTATTGTTCAGCAGCGGAGAGTTGAGAGCGTCATTGATAGCCTTAGTGACACGTCCGTCACCTGATCCGTAGCCAGAGCTCATGATAGCCACGCCACCGTCCTTAAGCACCGTGCTGACATCGTTGAAGTCGAGGTTAATCAGTCCGTGCATGGTGATGATCTCCGCTATTGAACGGGCTGCGTTACACAGTGTGTCGTCAGCCTTAGCGAATGCCTTCATGACAGTGAAGTCCTGATAGATTTCTCTCAGACGCTCGTTATTTATAACGAGTAAGGCGTCGACGTTCTTGCTAATCTCCTCGACGCCGTCGAGAGCCTGGTCGATTTTCTTGATACCTTCCCATCGAAACGGAATAGTCACGATGCCGACGGTCAGTATGCCCATGTCCTTAGCCGTCTTAGCGATGATAGGCGCGGCACCCGTTCCTGTTCCTCCACCCATACCGGCAGTGATGAACACCATGCGTGTACCGTCATTGAGCATATTCTTGACAGCATCGAGAGACTCCTTCGTCGCCTCCTTAGCCTTCTCTGGTCTGTTACCCGCTCCGAGACCCTCAGAGCCGAGTTGTATCTTGACAGGCACAGGAGAGTCCTGAAGTGCCTTATTGTCCGTGTTGCACACAACAAAAGTAACATCATGAATACCTTCCTTGTACATGTGATTCACGGCATTGCTACCACCACCTCCTACACCAATCACCTTGATGATGCTTGGACTGGAGTTCACATTATCCTTAGGGAAAGCAAACACATCCATACTGTTATTCTGCTCGTCCATTACTAATATCTTTTATTAATGTAAATACTTAATCCTCGTCGTTCACAATATCGTTGATCCACTTACCGATTCGGTTGATGAACTTATTATCCTCCTTAGCCTTAGCTATGGTCTGTCGAAGCTCGTCGTTGGACTTTCTCAGCTTCTCCACCAGCTTGACGCCCTCAGAGGCGCTCTGCTTATACTTCTCCTTGCCTGAGAGAATATCAACATCATGCTGGAACTCCTCAGTGATGACGTTCATAGCCCTCTCAGCCACGTTAGACGCCGCCTCACGTATCTTCTTGTCCTTGCCGAACTTCCTCACATCGCTGATGGCTGTCTCCACGTTCTCTATCTCATGCCTGATTCTTGACTTTAGGGTGTCGAAGGAGATGGCCATCTGAGCGTCGGCGGCTGCCTGCTTGTCCTGCTCCATCTTCTTACGTTTCTTCTCCTCCTCGAGGTCCATCTGCTCGATCAGGTCTGGCACGACAGTGTTGACAACAGGCTTAACGGTCGTGTCATCCATTCCGCAAGGCTCCTTGGCAGACATGAGCAGCGACAAGATGGTCAGTCCTCTTGATGTCTCGAATGTAGGTTGGCTGATGCCAGAAGCCTTGACGAACGGTGCGTTGATGGTGTTCGCCACACGTATCTTATCAACCTTGGTAACCTCGTGGAACAACTTGTCGATATTCTTCATGTTGCTACCTCCGCCGGTGAGCACGATGCCTCCCAGCAGGTTCTCGAAGAAGTTGGAACGCAGAAGCTGGTGATAGACATTAGCCACAATCTCATTCACCCTGGCGTCGATGACAGTCTTCAGCACCACCAGGTCGAGCTGTCTTCCGTCGGATGACGTGTATGACGTCACCTCACCCTCCTTAGGGTCATCGTTTCTCTGAGGATCGACGTCAGCGTATTTGAGTTTTATCTCCTCCGACTCTGACTCGGACAGTTGCAGTGAGGACTCAAAGTCCTTGTTCACGTTATTCATGCCGAGAGGCAGTGTGACGAGGAAACGTACTATATTATTTCTATAGATGATAACCGTTGTGGTGTCAGCACCAAGGTCGACCAAAGCGCATCCTGAACGTTTCTCCACGTCAGTCAGCACGTTAGATGCCAGCTCACACGGAGCGACAGGCACGTCGACGATATTGACAGAAGTGTTTGAGAACACAGTCTTAATGTTCTGCAGTATCTTTGAGTTGGCGATGATATCCACGTACTCGCCCTCGATGTTAGTACCCATGACACCCACCGGGTCAGCCACGACGTTTTGGTCGACGAGGAAGTCCTGAGGATAATTATCGAGCACCTCACACTCGTTGAACGGTATCTCATAGCTCTCGTCGCGCATAGAGTCGACAGCCTCCTTGGTGATGTAGCTGTGTGTCATCATGCTACGTTTGACGAGACTCTTGTATGAGCGGACAGACTGTCCTCCCACTCCGACATAGACACGCGCCACCTTAGCCTTGAGCGAAGTCTCAAGTCTTGATATGATAGAATTTATACTTTGATACGTCTTCTCAATATTCCAAACAACACCACGCTTGACGCATGCAGTAGTATTCTCTTCAGCATAGGCGAGGATCTGCATCGTGCCGTCCTGCCTTCTTCCTGCAATACCGGAGATTTTTGAAGACCCCAACTCAATTGCTACCACAAAGTCTTTATCCATAATTATTATATGTTGTTATTTTTTTGATTTTCTACAGATAATCTGATTGTCGTACTCAAGGTTTATCCTGTCGTACTTGTTCCATCCCACAACGCCCATGGCTCTGTCATAGAACGTTCTCATCCTGCTGAGCTTGTCCTCGAACCCTTCCATCGCTCCGAGATAGATGATCTGGTCGCCGACTCGGGGCACCAACTCCACCACTCTTTTGTTCTTCCTGTCCCTCTTGACGTAGACCTGCTCAATCTGGCTGTCCCAGAACTCGTCGGTCTGCAGGAACATGGCGAAGCGCAGCAATTCCTTCTTGGCGTACGTCTCATCGATGTCACCTGAAGCCACAATGATGTTACGCACATACCTCTTGTTAGGTATTCTCGTCGCCGTATCATCGAGGAAGTAGCTCATGTCACCCTCCGGCACCACGTAGATGACCGGCACTCGCTGCGTGACATTCACGATGACCTTGTCCGTCGGTGTCTTATAGCAGCTCACCTCCCTGACGAAAGGGTTAGTGCCCACCACGCTCTCTATCTTCTTCGTGTCCACCTCACTCACACGTCGTCCCTTGGGATACTGGTCGGCAGCGATGAGCATCTGATCCAGATCATGTTGACTGATGAAAGGCTCATCCTCATCATTGCTGATAATCAGCTCCACCGCCACACATCTGTTGTCCGTGTCCGACTCGGACAGGGCGAAGAAGTAATACAGCAGATAACCGACGACGACAAGGAAGAGAAGTGAGAAGAATACAATCCTCAACAGATTTTTTGCATTTGTCATGACAACCAGCGTTGTAAAGTGTTATCGTCGTCCCAAGATCTCAGCCATTCGCGGCACATAGTTCTCTATGTCGCCGGCGCCGAGTGAGATCAGCACATCGAAGTCGCCTTTCTCTGCCACACTGAGCACGTCGTCTTTCTTTATCAGATACTTCTCAATGCCGTGTCTCAGGTTATCGTATATCAGCTGTGACGTCACACCCGGAATAGGCAACTCCCTCGCAGGGTAGATGTCACACAGGTAGACCACGTCGAGCTGTGACAAGGCGTCGGCGAACTCCTTATAAAAGTCGCGCGTACGCGTGTACAAGTGGGGCTGGAATACCGCCGCTATCTTCTTATCGACGTACAGTTCACGTATTGAGCGCACGCTCTGGGCTATCTCATTAGGGTGATGGGCATAGTCACTCAGGAACACCACTCTGTCGTTCTTCACCTTGAAGTCGAAGCGTCTGTCCACTCCCTGGAACGTCCTGATCCCCTCCCTCAGTTCATCATCGTCAGCTCCAGCCAGTTTGGCAAGCGCCATGGCAGCCACGCTGTTCTCGATGTTGATGCTGACTGGCACTCCGAGTTGTATGTCCTTGACCACACCGTCCGGATGAACAAAGTCGAAGAAAATCTCTCCGCCACCGATCCTGACATTCTCAGCATGGAAATCACCCTCATCCCTTGAGTACTCGAACACTCTCACGCCTGCCTGAGGCTCAGCCTTCATCTCCAGTCCCTTGTGGATAACCAGCGCTCCGTCCTCACGTATCAGCGTGGTGTACTTGCGGAAACTCTCGAGATAAGCCTCTTTTGTTCCGTAGATATCCAAATGGTCAGGGTCCGTCGCCGTGATCACCGTGGCATACGGACGCAGCCAGTGGAATGAGCGGTCGAACTCGTCAGCCTCTATGACGACGTAGTCGCTGTCCTTGGACAACAGATAGTTCGTGCCGTAGTTCTTCGTGATACCTCCGAGGAAGGCATTGCACTTCACGTGACTCTGGTGCAGAATGTGCGCCGCCATGGATGAAGTGGTGGTCTTTCCGTGTGTACCCGCCACACAGAGTCCCTTGTGTTCCTTGGTGAGGAATCCGAGCACCTGAGCGCGCTTCTGCACGTCGAAGCCGTTGTCACGGAAAAACGTCAGTTCCTTGTGGTCGGACGGGATGGCGGGAGTATAGACCACGAGTGTCGTCTCCTTATCCTTGAAACAGTCTGGAATGAGATTCACGTCCTCAGCGTAGTGGATAGACGCTCCCTCAGCGATCAGCTTCTCTGTCAACTCACTCGGAGTCTTGTCATATCCTCCCACGTTATACCCCTGACTGAGGAAATAACGTACCAGTGCGCTCATTCCTATGCCACCGGCACCTACGAAATATATTGAGTTAATCACGTTCTTTGTCTTTTCGCGTCAACCGTCACAGAATCCTGTCACGCTTTAACCGCCAGTTTATAAACCTCATTTGCTATCACATCCGCAGAGTCTCTGAAAGCCAGCTTGGCCGCGTTAGCGCCGAGCGTCTTGAGTCTCTCATCATCGAGCACCACGTCCAACGCTGTCGGTATGAGTTTACCACGGCTGTCGCTGTCCTTGATGAACACAGCTGCGTCTTTTGTTGACAGCGCCATCGCATTCTTGGTCTGATGGTCCTCAGCCACGTTAGGCGACGGAACGAGGATGGATGGCTTGCCGAGCAGACACAACTCAGAGATTGAGCTTGCGCCGGCGCGTGAGATCACGAGGTCAGCAGCCGAGTACGCCTTGTCCATGTCTGATATGAAGTCTGTGACGTGGAGGTTCTTGACCGGCTCCGTCTTGGCCAGCTCTCTGTGTATCTCCTCGCTGTAGTACTTACCTGTCTGCCAGATGAACTGCACCTCGCTACTCCTGATGTTCTCCAGGTGGCTGAGCACGCTCTCGTTGACTGTGCGAGCGCCAAGGCTGCCGCCAATGATGAGTATCGTACGCTTGCCAGGCTCGAGCCCGAAGCTTTTGAGAGCCTCGTCCTTATCCACCTTGTTGTCCAACAGATTTTGTCTCACCGGATTACCGGTCAATATTATCTTGTCGGCAGGGAAGAAACGCTCCATGCCTGTGTATGCCACACATACTTTCTTGACTTTCTTCGCCAATGACTTATTTGTCACTCCGGCGTAGCTGTTCTGCTCTTGGATGAGACAAGGCACGCCCATGGAATGAGCAGCGTTGAGCGTCGGAGCTGAGGCGTAACCGCCCACACCGACAGCCACCTGCGGCTTGAAGTCGCGTATGATATCCTTAACCATCTTACGGCTCTTGAGGAAATCCATCATCACACCGATGTTCCCCAGACTCCACAAGGGACGTAACAGTCCCCTAACCGGCAGACCAACAATCTTGTAACCAGCAGCAGGCACTCTCTGCATCTCCATTCTGCCGAGCGCACCAACAAATAGAATCTCCGCTTCCGGATGCTGTTTTTTTATAGCATTAGCAATGGATACGGCAGGGAATATATGACCTCCCGTACCACCTCCACTTATTATCACCTTCAAGGTTTTTTTACTTTCCTCACACATCTGAACGTTCACTATTGGGCAGGTTCTTCAAATCCGGAAAACATGCCATTACACATTTTACGACACAAAAGTACAAAAAACGGCTGACAACACATAATTTTGCACCACTAATTATTCATTATCATACTGTTTTTCTGTTTTTCCGCCACCACTACTCTCATGACAGCAGACAAAAAAAACGTCGCCCGAAAATGTCCGGACGACGTCATTATCGCATGCTGCCGCTCACACGACAGTACTTGTCACTATGTCATGTTATTACTTGAGAAGGGCGAGAGTGTCTTTGATTCTCTTCATAGCCTCAACGATATTCTCGTCAGAAGTGGCGTAGCTCATACGGAAGCACTCAGGTGAACCGAAGGCGTCACCACCAACTGTTGCCACGTGTCCTGTCTCGAGGAGGAACATAGCCAAGTCTGTGGAGTTGTTGATGACTGTGCCGTTATATGACTTGCCATAAAAGCTTGAGCACTTAGGGAAGAGGTAGAAAGCACCCTGAGGGTTGTTCACCTCAAGTCCAGGTATCTCCTTAGCCAACTTCACAATGAGGTCCTTACGACGCTGGAACGCCTTACGCATCTCCTCAACGCATGCCTGACTGCCGACATAAGCAGCCTCAGCGGCTTTCTGAGACACTGAGCATGGACCAGATGAGTACTGACCCTGCAGCTTATTACATCCCTTGACAACCCACTCTGGAGCAGCGATGAATCCAATACGCCAACCTGTCATGGCATAAGCCTTTGACACACCATTGACAATGACCACGCGGTCCTTGATGTCTGGGAAGGAAGCCATTGAGGCATGTGCGCCCACGTAGTTGATGTGCTCGTATATCTCGTCGGCAATCACCATGACACGCTCATGATGCAAGAGCACATTCTTCAGCCCCTCAAGCTCCTCCTTAGAGTAGACGGAGCCCGTAGGATTTGACGGAGAGCAGAGGATGAGAGCACGAGTCTTAGGAGTGATGGCAGCCTCGAGCTGCTCTGGAGTAATCTTGAAATCCTGCTCAATAGTCGCCTCGATATACACAGGCTCACCGTCAGCCAGCTTCACCATCTGCGGATAGCTCACCCAGTAAGGAGCAGGTATGATTACCTCATCACCCTCATTGACAAAAGCCATGATGGCGTTACATACAGACTGCTTAGCTCCGTTAGAGCAGAGAATCTGGGAAGGCTTGTAGTCAAGACCGTTTTCATTCTTGAGCTTTGCCACAATAGCGTTCTTAAGCTCTGGGTAACCAGGCACTGGACTGTATCGAGTCCAGTTGTCATCAATAGCCTTTTTGGCTGCCTCTTTGATATGAGCCGGAGTATCGAAGTCTGGCTCACCGACACTGAGGTTGATAACATCTACACCCTGAGCTTTAAGCTCAGAACTCTTCTGCGACATTGCCAACGTGGCAGAAGGAGAAAGTCTGTTTAGACGGTCTGAAAGAATTTCCATAATACTTTTATTTGTTGAATGTGAATGTGTTATTTGTTAAAATGAAGGATGTGTCCCATGCGCTCCTGCTTTGTGTGCAGATAACGCTCATTATATTTGTTCGGCTTTATCTCGATAGGTACGTTCTCCACAATCTCCAGTCCGTACCCCTCCAGTCCCACTCGCTTTGTCGGGTTGTTGGTTATCAGTCGCACCTTGCCTATGCCAAGGTCACGTAAGATCTGCGCACCCACTCCGTAGTCACGCAGGTCAGGATTGAAGCCGAGGTGTATGTTGGCGTCTACTGTATCCTCTCCACGTTCTTGAAGCACATACGCCGCAATCTTATTCATCAGTCCGATGCCACGTCCTTCCTGTATGAGGTACACGATGGCACCTTTGCCTTCTCTCTCAATAAGCTCCATGGACTTATGCAGCTGCTCGCCACAGTCGCAACGTTTACTGCCGAAGATGTCACCGGTAGCACAGCTGGAGTGCATGCGCACAAGCACCGGCTCGTCCTTCTTCCACGTTCCCTTGATAAGTGCTATATGTTCGAGTCCATTGCTTTTCTGACGGAAAGGAATGATATGGAAGTCTCCGAAGTCTGTCGGCAATAGTGCCTCCTGTCCTTTCTCCACCATGCTCTCGGTCTGCAGCCTGTAAGCAATGAGGTCTTTAATCTGTATCAGCTTCATGCCGAACTCCTCAGCCTTCTTGACAAGCTCAGGCATGCGAGCCATCGTGCCGTCAGGATTAAGGATCTCGATGAGTGCGGCCGCCGGCTTAAGTCCTGCGAGACGAGCCAGGTCGACAGCAGCCTCCGTGTGACCCGCTCTGTGCAGCACTCCATTGTCTTGCGCGTAAAGCGGATTGATGTGTCCCGGTCGCCCAAAGTCGGAAGGACGAGCGTCATCGTTGGCGAGCCATTGTATGGTGGCTGCCCTGTCACGAGCACTGACACCTGTGGTACATCCTTCCAGCTTGTCCACGGTGACAGTGAATGGAGTACCGAGCATGGATGTGTTATCATCCACCTGATGCGGCAGCTCCAGCTGCTTGGCTCTTGAGATGGTGATAGGAGCGCAAAGCACGCCTCGTCCCTCTCTCAACATGAAATTTATCTTTTCCGGAGTAATCAGTTCCGCGGCTGTAATGAAGTCGCCTTCATTCTCCCTATCCTCATCATCGACGACGATGACGAACTTACCCTGTCGGAAATCTTCCAGGGCCGCCTCTACTGTACTGAAGTTACTATTTCCCATATATATCTTTTTTTATTTTTTCTCCTACGCTGATTATATTACGCATGTCACCACGAACACGTCTATAGAAACGGAACGAGCTATAGTCTATCACCGGCATGGCGTTCAGGTCAGCAATGAGCTGACGTTTCTTGCTGTTGGACAGCATATCAACAAGGTACTCGAGACGTTCGCTGATGCTCTCGATGTCGGACATGTCGACCTTGCCGAGGTACAGACGCACGAAGTAAGTGAAACGCTTGAGTTTCTTATCACTCAGATAACGTCGGGCATCAGCCGACAGCTCGTCAATGAGACGCTCCGCCTCCTTGTAGTCCGGATCTTGAATGATAACCTCCTTACCAGTGATGTGGCGTTTCTGTCTGATACCCCACAGACGTCTGAAGAACAAGACGTAAGCGTCCTTGTTGAACACGGCGGAGTCGTTGTTTGCCTTGACAGTGAGGAAGAGTCCTATCGGGGCAAGTATGATGGTACTGAGCCACACACCTATTTCGATAGGTATACTACCCTCGCGTCCCACCTTGACACCCGCAGTGTTGACCACATAGTAAAATATGAATATCAAGACTGAGACGACCACAGAAACTCCAAGTCCTCCCTTACGTATTATCGCACCCAGCGGAGCACCGATGAAGAAGAACAGAAGCACGGCAAGTGACATGGTAATCTTCTGATAAATCTCAGCGATATGCTTACGCACGTTCTGCTGACTCACCACCATCATCTGTGACTTGAAGTCCGTGTCCATGGTCTGCAGACTCACTTTCTGCGATGCGTTCAGCACGACACTCTGACGCTCCTGCGATGACAGACCAGCGAACACTGAGTCGATGTCCACCGTCTCCTTGACATCCATGGAGGCAGCCTGTGCTGCGTCGGCCGAGTCAACACTCATCGTGGTCTGCGGCACATGATAGACAATACGCCTTGAGTCTTTATAGTACATGTATCCAAGACTGTCATTGAAGGCATTGAGTGAGTCGATGTCGACCATCAGCTGTGACACACCCTTAGTCTTTGCGTCACTGGAGAACGTGTTGTCACCGACCATGTTGAGATTGGTGTCGAAGTCGATGATGAAATGTTTCTCGACAAACGTCTCACGCCTGTACGGCACGTTGCCGCCGTTGGTCTGGAACCCGCTTCCTCCGTCGGTGTTCTCAAACTGCTCTCCTCCATAAAGATGGAGCAGCAGATGTCTGTTGTCTGAGGTCGCCTCCATACGCGCCGAGTCAGCGAGTATGATATGTGCCCGTCGCACTCCGTCTGTATAGTTGTATATTATGACGTCATACAGCCATCCAGTCTTTTTGTCCTTCCTGCTGACATATATGTTATTACCCTCTATGCCGTTATAGAAGACACGCTCCGGTATATCCAGCTCAGGCGACTTCATACGTATAGAGTAAAGAAGAACGAAGAATTTGTTGTCCGCATCAGGCACGACGACATTCTGAAAATAGAATGACACACCTGCCAGCATGGCGGAAACAATCATCAACGGACGTAAGGTACGGAACAAAGAGATACCTGACGCCTTGATGGCCAACAGCTCAAGACGCTCACCCATATTACCAAATGAGATAAGAGAAGCAAGCAAGACAGCAAGAGGCAGTGCCAAGGGCACCAACGTCTCCGCGGCATAAAACACGAACTTAGCCATTACCCAGGCCGACAACCCCTTACCCACCAGCTCATCCACGTATCTCCAGGTGAACTGCATCAATACGGCAAACAGACTGATGCAGAACGTACCGAAGAACAGCATCAGAAAGTTATTTAGGACATATAAATCTAATTTCTTAATCAACCGCATTTGCGCACAGGCTTATTTCAGGCGGCAAAGGTACATTTTTTTGACGGATAAATAAAAGACGATAATAAAGAAAATAATGATAAGGTGGATTTTAGCACCTGTCAGTTATTATTATCTTCTTTTTTTACTACCTTTGCAGACAAATTTGAAAATTAGTATGATAACCGCAGAACAACTTAAAGATTTGGTGGAACGTACGGAGGCTCTTCACAGATACCTGGGAATAGACGAGAAAAAGATACAGGTGGAAGAGGAGCAACTGAGGACTCAGGCTCCGGGATTCTGGGATGACGCCAAGGCGGCGGAGGCCCAAATGAAGAAAGTCAAGGACTTGCAGAAATGGATTGACGGATATAAGGAGGTGAAGGCTGCCACTGACGACCTCGAGGTGGCTTTCGACTTCTACAAGGATGACATGGCGAGCGAAGAGGAGGTTGACGACTACTACGCCAACGCCGTCAAGCTGATCGAGGACCTGGAGCTCAAGAATATGCTGCGCAATGAGGCCGACGGTATGGACGCCGTGCTCAAGATCAACTCTGGCGCCGGTGGTACCGAGGCGCAAGACTGGGCAAGCATGCTTATGCGTATGTACCAGAGATGGGCTGAGGCGCACAAGTACAAGGTAACCATCAGCAACTACATAGACGGAGATGAGGCGGGAATAAAGACTGTCACCATGGAGATCGAGGGTGACCAGGCTTACGGATTCTTGAAAGGCGAGAACGGAGTACACAGACTTGTCAGAGTGTCACCATACAACGCACAGGGAAAGAGAATGACATCATTCGCCTCTGTGTTCGTCACACCACTCGTCGACGACTCCATCGAGGTGGTCATAGACAAGAGTAAGATCAGTTGGGACCTGTTCCGAAGCGGAGGAGCCGGAGGACAGAACGTCAACAAGGTGGAGACAGGAGTGCGACTGAGATACCAGTACGTTGACCCCGACACAGGAGAAGAGGAGGAAATCCTCATCGAGAACACCGAGACAAGAAAGCAGCTGGAGAACAGAGAGAACGCACTGCGACTGCTGCGCTCACAGCTCTACGACAGAGCACTCCAAAAGCGAATGGCGGAACAGCAGAAGGTCGAGGCCGGAAAAAAGAAAATCGAATGGGGGAGTCAGATACGCTCATACGTCTTCGACGACAGACGAGTGAAGGATCACCGGACCAACTACCAGACTAGTGACGTAAACGGTGTCATGGACGGTAAGATAGACGACTTCATCAAGGCTTACCTGATGGAGTTCTCCGGACAGGAATAATGAGGAGCGCGCGGACAGGGCTTAAGCACCGGTCGCGCTCTCTCGGTAATAAACGCCACACAAAAGATGCATAACGAGATAGAAAGAAAATTCATCGTCACGGGCGAGTACAAGCACCTAGCATACAACAGGACTCACATCGAGCAAGGCTACATGGCCACAGAGGCAGGCAAGACCGTGCGCTTCCGCATCAGGGACGACAAGGCTTACCTCACCATCAAGGGACCGTCAACAAACGGAGGCATGACACGCTACGAGTTCGAGACAGAGATACCTATGGACGACGCTAAGGAACTGATGAAACTGTGCATGCCAGGACGTATAATCAAGGACCGATGGCTGGTGAGAAGCGGCAAGCACGTGGTGGAGGTCGACGAGTTCTTCGGAGAAAACAGAGGACTGGTCATCGGCGAGATAGAGCTGGAGTCGGAGGACGAGCAGTATGTCAAACCGGACTTCCTCGGCGAGGAGGTCACAGGTGACCACAGATACTACAACTCACACCTCATGAGACGACCATACACCACATGGGAGCGATGACAACAAGACACAACACTGACGACATGTGAAGACACCGACACGAATTATATCCAGAACAAGAACAAAATAAAATGAACTCAAGACATACACTCATCAAGTATATCTTCACACTTACAATAACCATAGCCATCATCATACTGAGCATCATACCGACGCCGGAAGTGGAGCCGTTGACCAGAGTGCCTCTGTTCGACAAATGGGTGCATTTCATCATGTACGGCTCTTTGACGTGCGCCATGTGGATTGACTACAGGAAAAACAAGAACCGTAATATAAGCTTAATGTTCTGTGCACTCAGCATCGTCTATCCGTCACTGGTCGGAGGACTGATGGAGATTGTGCAAGAACATATCACCACATACAGAAGCGGTGACATAATCGACTTCTACGCCGACGTCGTAGGAACCATCATAGGACTTATCCTGAGCGTGACGTTCTTCATCACTCACAAAAAAATAAAACACAGACACAATGGACAGTAGAGAGAATTTCGGAAGTAAACTTGGAGCGATATTGGCGGCAGCCGGCTCTGCCGTGGGACTCGGTAACGTGTGGCGTTTCCCGATTATCACAGGACAGAACGGCGGAGCGGCTTTCATTGTCATATACCTATGCTGCATCATACTGCTCGGCCTGCCGATAATGATCAGCGAGTTTCTCATAGGACGACACACACATTCCAACACAGCCGGCGCCTACAGGATAGTATCCAACGGCAGCCCGTGGAAATGGGTGGGACGTCTCGGCGTGTTCACGGGATGGTTCATACTCTGCTATTACATTGTGGTGGGAGCATGGACACTGCATTACACTTACCTGTCGGCAGCCAACGCTTTTTACGATGTGCCTGCCACGGAGTACAGCAATATCTTCACAAGCTTCACAGCCAACCCATGGGTACCGACGCTGTGGCTCTATATCTTCATTGCCATCATACACTACGTGATAACCAAAGGCGTACGCTCAGGAATAGAGAAGTTCTCCAAGATCATGATGCCTACACTCTTCATCATCGTGGTCATGCTGGTGGTATGCTCAGCCATGCTGCCAGGTGCAGCCAAAGGCATACAGTTCCTGCTCGTCCCGGACTTCTCCAAGGTGACGGGCACAGTGATACTGCAAGCCATGGGACAGGCGTTCTTCTCACTCTCACTCGCCATGGGTTGCCTGTGCACCTACGCCAGTTACTTCGAGACAAACACCAAGCTCGCCACGACTGCCATCAACGTATCTGTCATAGACACCATAGTAGCCATCATGGCCGGCTTCATCATCTTCCCTTCCGTCTTTAACATCGGAATGGACCCCAACGACGTGCAGACTGGCGCCAGCCTGACATTCATCTCACTGCCTAACGTATTCCAGAAAGCGTTCGGCAACGGCACGTTCCTGGCGGCCACCGTGTCGGTACTCTTCTACTTCCTGCTGTTCGTGGCGGCACTGACAAGCGCCATATCTCTGCACGAGGTGGCCACGGCATATATTTCTGAAGAATACGGAACAGAGAGAAAGAAGGCAGCGGTGGTCGTCACCGTGGTGATAACACTGCTCGGAACGGTCTGCTCATTGTCGTTCGGACCACTCTCATTCATCAGACTCAACGGACTCAACATATTCGACATGTTCGACAGCTTTTCAGGCATGATACTCTTACCTGTGGGAGGATTCCTCACGGCGGTGTTCGCCGGATGGGTGCTCGACCAAAAGCTATACAAGGACGAGCTGTCGAACCACGGTGAGATTAAGGCTTCATACTTCAAACTGCTCATCTTCTCACTCAGGTACGTGGCACCGTTAGCGATAGGAATGGTGTTCCTGGAACAGACTGGCCTATTCCGGAAACTGCTCGACCTGCTGAGATGAGCGATTAACCACATTAACCATGGGATTCTTTGAAAAATTCAGACGGAGTGACAGGAAAATAATAACTGCACTCGTCTGCGTAGCCGCATTCAGCGCCGGCATGATGCTCGGACTGGACAGCGGGCAGAAAGACAGTAAGACAACAAGGGAAGATACGAAGGACAGCGACACCAAAGGTGTGTCGCCACAAGGCGTCTTCGACCCCAACACGGCGGACTCAGCCACACTCTCCGCGTTCGGACTGGAGCCGTGGAAGGCGAGAAACCTCATCAGATACCGTACGGCAGGAGCCGTGTTCCGGACACCGAACTCACTTCTCAGGGTGTACGGCATGAATGAGAGCGACGTTGAACGGCTATCGCCACACATGAGCATCGGAGAGCGATACAGACAAGAGACGATGAGAAGAGAGAGAACGAAGAAAGACTGGAGAAGGGACAACAGACGGTGGACGGAGAAACGGCAAACATCAGACTCAGCAGACATCGAGTCGACAAGACGCTACGCACCGGCCAAGTTCACCACACTGACTAAGGTGAACCCGAACACGGCAGACACCACCACACTATGCAGCATACCTGGTGTGGGAAAGAAAATCTCCGAGTCCATCATACGTTACCGCACCAAACTGGGCGGCTTCCATGATGTCAGACAACTGGCGGAGATTAACATCGTGTCACCTGAGCTGCTTGAGTGGTTCAAGATAGATGGCAACGACTCGGTAAACAAGATCAACATCAACAAAGACAGTTTCCAGAGACTAAACTCTCATCCATATATATCATACGACCAGACTCGTGACCTTCTCCAGTACAGAAGACTCTACGGAGCGATAAAAGACGTGAGTCATCTGAGAGGAACTGGAATATTCACGGACGAGGAAACAGAGAGGTTAGTCCCGTATATTTTATTCTGACAATGATTAAAGCGATTTTCTTCGACATCGACGGCACACTCGTGTCCTTCAAGACACACACCGTCCCACAGTCAACCATCAAAGCCATACATGAGGTAAGGCAGAAAGGAGTCAAAGTGTACATAGCCACAGGACGCCCTCTCCCATTCATCGACAACCTCAGCGAGGTGGAGTACGACGGTATCATATCCGCCAACGGAGCGTGTCTTTCCGACAAACAGGGTAAGATATTGTTCTCGAAGTCCATCAGTCAGGATGATGTGACGAGGGTCACCGAGTACGCCACCAAGAATAATATGTGCGTGACATTCGCCACGGACGAGACCTCAGTGACAATCAACGCCAACGATAAAAGCGACGCCGTGTTTGAGCTGCTCAACCTGAGGAACGTCAGCCAAGGATACGGCAAGGATATACCAGAAGGAACAGAGATACGACAAATCATCGCTTTCTTCGACAAAGAACAGCAGAAGCACATCATGAGCGAGGTGCTGACAGGCTGCGACGCACACAGATGGCACCCGGACTTCGCCGACTGCATACCAAAGGGCATCAGCAAGGCGACTGCCATCGATGAGGTGATCAAGATTCTTAACATCGACATCAAAGAGACAATGGCGTTCGGTGACGGCGGCAATGACATACCTATGCTCAGACATGCCGGAGTGGGAATAGCAATGGGAAACGCCAGAGAAGAGGTGAAAAAAGAGGCTGACATGGTCACCGAAAGCGTGGACAAAGATGGAATATCACAAATTTTAGCACAAATAGATAAATTTTAGCCCTAAAATATTTGCGGTAATAAAAAAAACACTTACCTTTGCACACGCAAAACCGAGGAAACAAGCCGAGGAAACAAAAACGATGGCGGGGTAGCTCAGCTGGTTAGAGCGTCGGATTCATAATCCGGAGGTCGAG
>CALCEL010000046.1 GCA_937900485.1 uncultured Prevotellaceae bacterium | reverse complement strand
TCTAACAGCCAATTATCGCAGTCGTGGTACAACGTCGGTACAAACGTCCCCTTTTGACATACATTTCTATCTCTTTTGACTGGCAAAAAGCCTTGTCTTTGCTCACTGCAGTTGCCAAAAGCTCAAAATGACTTAAATTTACATGTTAAATAATCTTAACGAAATGTTAAATCTTATTTGGCTTTTCAACCCGAATTTTGCGTTCCAATCATGCCGAACACCCCCAGATTGCAATTACACTTTTTTGTACCTTTCAATTATGGGTACTCCCTGCTATATGCTGATTTACAACCATTTGCGATTATCCGAAACACTTCCTCATAATTATAAAGACTACGGAAATTCGACTATTAGTTTCATTTCAATTGCCTTTTCGATTGTAATCACCTCATTCAAATTATTCGGATTAAGAATCTGAAACTGAACACCTCCGCCTGGTCTTCCGAATGCCGGTGCCACTGTGCCTGACTTAACTATAATATTCTGATTAACCTTATACATTTGATATTCTTTGTAATCAGAAGGTTTACATGGAAGAAAACGAGCAGGTATAGGGTCACAAGGAGAACCGAGAAATGTGTCAGTTTTTAGCAAATCTTTTTCAAGTGCATATCTATCCAAAAGAATTTCAAAATCCTTCGGAAAAAGAGTCATACTTTCCGTGCCTGGTACATAACCATCGTTTGCCGGGTAGTTAACAGGTGAACCGGGAGTATAATATTCCTGTTCTGCCGCAACGATTCTTTGTACATGATTCTCCGGTATACCCTTTGTAACATCCACTGTTGTCGGAGCACCATGAACACCACGCCCTCCTGTTTGCGCATCACTTGCCACATTCTCAAGAGTATTTCCCGTCACAGGGGATGGTGTTGCGTTTGCTCTTATATCTTTTCCCGTCCAGAAATTCTTCCCGCTGCAACTTGCCGTAACACCTGAGACCAATCCACTCACCGCGCCACTAATGACAGTTCTCCAAAACACATTATTCCAACTAAATTGGCCTGTCTTGCTATAGTTTATTCCTTCCGCGACAAGACTGGAAGCAAAACCTGAGGCGACGCCAATAGTCAGACCGCCTACAAAAACCACAGACGCGACTCCCGCGACAAAAGTCACGACCCCACCTACAGCTCCGCCTACAAAACCAGTGACCGCTACTGTTATAAAAGCATTACCAAAGTCCCACATGTTTTGTATCGAACCATTCAGATAACCAATAACAACACTTGCCACTCCACCTACAGCCGCACCTATCAAAGTTGCAGTAATTATCGTGGTAAGTATCAATTTTCCGCTTCTATCAGTATAGGATAAAGGATTATTCAGGCAATAAGAATAGCGGTTGAAACAATTTAAGAAGTCCACACAAGAGACATACGGGTCAGGTGATATGAAACGACCCAGAATCGGGTCGTAGAGACGCACGTTCATATTTATCAGCCCGAACTCGTTCAAATGCTCATGTCCCGTATTCCCTCTGCCAGTGAACAACTCGGGAGCTTTCGTAGGACTGTACAATTTCCAAGTATCCGGATTTCTGAGATTACCCCATGCGTCGTAGCTATGCTCACTCTGTCTTTTTCACAGGTTATCCCCCATAAGAAATACACCATAAGCAGTAACCAAATTCCTATCCGCAGCCCTAATTTTTACTGTCCGAAACTCCTCTTTTTTCATTGACACATAGCAACAGAAAAATGACTTCCGGAATTTTCACATGATTTATTCGGCGTCTGAAATTCTCAGGTTAGGACGTTGAAAAATTCAGGTTAGGATTTTTTAACTCTCAGACCTGCGTATAGACAATATCCTAACCTAAGAATTTCAAAAAAGAGACACAAGGTTTTTAAATGCATTGTAATAAGATTATCAATAAGTTAACCCAATTTGGGCATAAAACAGGCATAGGAAATTTGGTTAACCTCCAAATTGTCCGTTTTTCCACCTGTTCAAGACGATGGCGACACCTTGCTCCTACCAGTCATCGTTAGCGTCGAATATCTCGGGAGGGAAACGCAGCTCGTCCTCAGGGTCCTCGAGGTATTCGTCATAGTGGTCCTGGTAATACGACGCCTCGTCTGTTACACATTGCATGATACGCTCGTGTACCTCGTCCAATTGATTGAGGATGTTCTCATGATGTAATACTAAATAGTCATACATCTGATGCGTAGATGTCGGCCGTCACCCAAAGACAGGAAAGAAGAAAGGAGGCATCAAGGTGTATGCCGTAATCTCTGCAGATTTGGGTTACACTGATAGCAAATCTGCTAATGACGCTGCTGCAGCAAAGTTTGAAACGCAGGTGGAGTTTCTCAGGATTGGCTACCATGGTGAGAATTGTGCTCATGTACTATATCAATCTGGACTCATTCCTTGAAAGTCCTGACGAAGACTTGAAAAGAATGCTTGAAGAATGTGCAGAATCATCGCCGGATTTGGGAGGTTAATACAAATATGGGGCTTACTGAAAAAGGAAAGTCACTCAACTCCTGGGTTTCAAGGGGTAAAGTGACCTTGTATAATGTTTAACGGACAGTAATAAACTAAAATAACAAGAAAGATGAACGTGAAAATCTATTTGACTTCACACAAATGTGTAAATTGTATCAACCAATACGTAACATCCAAAATAAGACGTTCATGCAAAAACAAAGGCGTCCGACATCTAAACTGATGTCGGACGCCTTGGTTTCCCCCTTTGTCTATAACCCTCAGTTTTCAAAAGACCGTGAGACCCTGTACGGCAAGAGTGCCTCGCACTCCTCTCTCGTCATGTCACGGTGTGTCTTTGGCAGTATCTCGTTGAAGTATCTTAACGGGTCGATGCCGAGCAGATTGCATGAGCCTATGAGCGTCAAGTATAACGCAGTGTCCTGCGCCGACTCGTCTCTGTCAACGAAGAGCCAGTTCTTGCGTCCGAGGGTCAGAGGTCTTATGCTGCGCTCCACCATGTTGTTGTCTATGTCATAGTAGCCCCGTTCGCAGTAGCTGCACAGGCCGTCCCAGTGCCTGAGCGCATAGTTGCGTGCGGCGTCGGTTCGCCTCAGAACGGACGCTCTCCATAGCGTCCCGGGTCTCCCGCTCAGCGGCCTTAAGCTCATCGTCGCTCAGCAGTGCGGGCACGGCGCTCTCACCGAAGTCAAAGCTCAACTGGCTCGGGACGTACCGTGTCAGTCTCTCGCTGCTGCTGCCGAACACGCGGCGACTAAGCCACATCAGCTCGCACTGCAGTTTCTCTATCTGTTTGTCTTTCTCGAAGATGACAGTAACTTTTTCGGAGATGACATGGCAAAGCCCGTCTATGACACCCGCACTTTCCGAGAATGGAATATCCTTTCCGGAAAGATTGTTTCCTGTTGACGTGAGACCTGTTATGTAATTTTTTCCGCCATCCCTTTTCTCTGTTTTCACACCATGCAAGTTACGTTTTTTCTCACATATCAAAGGATTTGCCGATTAATATCACTGAAAATTAAAGCGTTTTCTCCGTCTTGACGACCCAGCTACACCTTTCACCAAAAGCACAGTCTCATCCCTTCTCATAAGTATGAAACCGCACACGGTATCTGTGCGGAACACGGTCCGGCTGATACGCACCCGCTCCATGCGTTTGTAGAATA
>CALCEL010000045.1 GCA_937900485.1 uncultured Prevotellaceae bacterium | reverse complement strand
CAGACCTGCGTATAGACTACAACCTAACCTGAGAATTTCAAAAAAGAGACACAAGATTTTTGAATATATTATAATAAGAGTATCAATAAGTTAACCTAAAAACGATAAAAAAAAAAAGAATAGGAAATTTGGTTACAATCCAAATTGTCCGTTATTCCATCTGATTACAGACAAACATCACACATAGAATCATGACCGCCAATTGCGGAGAAGTGATGTAAAGGGGCTTGTGTTCTGAGAGTTTGGCAAATGCGCAAGCACGGTTCATGAGGGCTTTCTCTCCGTCTTTAGTGTGCGGGAGAGACATTCACACGTAAAGACAGACGAGGCGAGAACGAAGGAACATATGCAATTGGACACTAACACTGGCAAAACAGGCTTATCGACATCCGGAATTAAGCCCCACCGGGAAGAGCAACAGGACGAGACAAGGACAAAGGATGAGAGAAAAAAAAGTCCCGAGACAAGAACGTGTCATGTCTCGGGACTTTTCTGCTAACCACCTCAGTAAGGATACTAAGGAAGAATTATCTCCGTGCCATAAGGAACATTATTCGGATCCTTGAATTTGTTCACTCTTATAATCGCGCTAACGGAGTCTTTAGTGTTATAGAAGGCCTGTGACACTTTTGTCAGAGACTCTCCTTTTTTCAGCACATAGGTCTTCTGTTTTTGAGTTGAGGCAACAGGTTTAGAGGCTTTCTCCGTCACTTGCTGTCCGGCAGTCGTCTTCTCATCCTTCTTCGCCTGTTCCATTTCAGACGTCTCAGATGCGTTAACCTGCTCCGTAGGCTTGTTCACGACATTCTTTTTCTCCTGTTCGACGCTGCTCTTTGGTTTGACAGGCAACTCCCTAAGCTCACGCTCCGCCTTCTCCGTTGAATGCAGATACCAGAAAGCGGCGCAGCAGCAAAGAAGAACAACAGCGAAAGGCACCAGTACATACAAATAGAGATAGTCTTTCTCCTCCTTGATCTCCTTCACCTTAGGAGTGTCAGAAAGGAAACGGTTGAGTGCTGCATCTTTACCCTCGGAAGTCTCCTCTTCCGATGACTCTTTCGCAGCATCTCCATCTCCCTCGGAAGTATTCTGCACCTCTGTCGCTTCATTTTGGATGTTGTCGCCATTATTGTCAACAGAAGCTATGTCCACAGCCTCATTCTTCTCACTCTCTGCCGAGTCTGCCTCAGCGGTTTGAGAATCGGCATCGGACACAGCCGCAAGCGCATCCTTATTCTCCGTGACGTCCTCTGACGTCTCCGACACATCAGCATCCGGTTCGTTGTCACCATCCTTCATATCATCAACGTCAGAAGAGTCCTCAACAGGTTGATCACACTTATCCTCGTCTGTCACAACGGCATCGCCACTCTCCGTGGTCTCGTCCGTCGACACTGTATCATCAGCAGTCAGGATCCCAGACACGCCATCTGCATTCTCATCCGCCATATTGTCCTCAGCACTCGCCGTCGCAGTGACATCTGTCGTCGCAGCAGCATCAGCATGCTCTAAGTCGTTAGTCTCCGGCAGCTCTACCACAATCTTGTCATCCTTCTCAGCGCAGACAGACTCAGCAGCGGAATTCAGCACGGGCTCCTCAACAGGCACGTTGACGACAGCCACAGGCTCCTGCGCATCTGTCTCCTCAGCATCAGCGCCGTCAGCATCATCCGCACCTGACACATCCTCCACGTCATTCTCATCGTCCACAGACTCAGGTTGCACTCCGTTCCTCATCTTCTCCAGCAGAGCCTCCAGACGCAACACCTCACGTCTAGCATCAACCGCCTCTTTCAATTTCTCAGCGGCTTTTGCGCGAGCCTCCTCCAGCTCCAGCTTAATCTCAGCCACGCTCTCTGGAGTGCAGATGAGCATATCGATAGTGGAAAACTCGTCTTCCGGAACTTCTACACGCTCAGGAGTCTTCACCTCCTCTAATGTTCTATTTATCTCGTCAACAGCTTTCTCTATACCGTTCATAACTATATTGTTATTGTCATTTTGTCCACCATCATTCTCATTATCTGAAGCGACAACAGCATCCGACTGCGAGTCGTCGTCCGCCTCATCGAGCATACCGTCCAACACGAGTCCCTCCTCTGGAGTGAAATTCACCTTTTTGTACCCCGGTATGACAATCCGTTCCCCATTGGTCACATTGATACTCTCTCTGCTGGCCACCTCAACGACCTTAAAAACGCCCAACCCTTCTATTCTGACACTATCCTCAGAGCTAAGGCTCTCAGTGATAACATCAAAAAAGGAGCGTGAGAGAAGCTCAGCGGTCTTCTTCGGTATGCCACATGCTTTGGACAATGAGTCCGCCACTGCCTGTAATGTAATCTTCTCACTCATTTTCTCTTTATCACTTTATCGTTCAGTTATTTATCTTGTCTTTCAGCGTGCCGCTCATCTTAAAACCGAGAACAGTCTTTTTTGGTATTAGCTTATATGTGCGTGTGGAAGGGTTAAACATCTTCCTCTCCGCCTTCTCACGTGACTCAAAGTTCCCGAACCCTTGCACTGACACCACCTTACCCGACGACAACTCGCGAAGGATAATACCAATGAACTGGTTAACACAATCCATGGTCAGAGACTCCGTCATATCCACCTTCTGAGATAGACGATGTATGAATTCAGCATTAGTCATATTATCACGTATTTAGTTTCAGATTCTTTTGCCGTACAAATCAAAATCATCACTATCGACAATACTCACATCATAAAACACTCCAGTTCGCAACATACCGTCTGCCACCGGAATCAGCACCTCTGGGTCAACCTCAGGACTGTCGTACTCCGTTCTTCCCACGTAATACTCGCCTTCCTTCCTGTCGATGATGACCTTCATGACTGTACCCACCTTAGAAGCCTGAACCTGAGCAGACACTGACTGCTGCAGCTCCATAAGCTCGCCCAACCGGCTCTGCTTCACCTCGTCGGGCACCTCATCCTTATAGGCACCAGCCGCATACGTGCCGATCTCCTCAGAATACGCAAAGGCTCCCATTCGCTCGAATTTAGCCCACCTCACGAACTCTTTCAGCTCCTCAAACTCAGTGTCTCCCTCTCCGGGGAAACCCACCATGAGAGTGGTACGTATGTGTATTCCCGGCACCTCGCTCCTCAAGGTACGTATCAGCTCATACGTGTCCTCCTTGGTAACGGAACGACGCATATTCGTCAAAACATTTGTACTGACATGCTGTAATGCTATGTCAAGGTATTTGCAGACGTTGTCACGCTCTCGCATCACCCTCAGCAAATCCATCGGGAAGTTCTTGGGGTATGCGTAATGAAGACGAATCCACTTGACTCCTTTGACGTCGGAAATCCTCTCCACCAGCTCGGCAATTTTCTGCTTGCCATAAATGTCTACGCCGTAGTACGTCAGCTCCTGAGCGATGACCTGAAACTCTTTCACCCCCTCACTGACAAGATGCTCCACCTCTGCCACAATGTCCTCCATCGGACGGCTCTTATGCTTGCCGGTGATAATCGGTATGGCGCAATAGGCACAGTGGCGGTCACATCCTTCAGAGATTTTCAGGTAAGCGTAATGCTTCGGTGTGGTGAGACGTCTCTCGTACTCATGTTCCCTCTGGTACACCTTACCCAAGTCATTTATCAACTCAGTCCAATTGAACTTACCGTAATACTTGTCCACTTGGGGAATCTCTTTTCCCAATTCCTTAAAGAAACGCTCGGACAGACACCCCATTACATACACCTGTCTTATACGTCCCGCTTCCTTAGCCTGACAAAGCTCAAGAATCATGTTGATGCTCTCTTCCTGAGCGTCAGAAATAAAGCCACAGGTGTTAACCACTACTATCTCTCCATGAGGATTCTCAGAATCATGAGTGACTTTGTACCCGTTCAGCTCAAGCTGTCTGATAAGACGTTCTGAATCGACAAGATTCTTCGAACACCCCAATGTTATAATGTCAACTGTATTCTTTCTCAAATCTGTTACTCTCCAAATAATGAATCAACAAAAGCTTTCCTGTTGAAAGCCTGCAAATCTTCCATGCCCTCGCCGAGGCCTATATACTTAACAGGTATCTTAAACTGGTTGGAGATACCGATAACCACACCGCCTTTGGCAGTACCGTCAAGCTTCGTTATCGCCAGGGAATTAACCTCCGTGGCCTTGGTAAATTGCTTTGCCTGCTCGAAGGCATTCTGTCCGGTTGAGCCGTCAAGGACGAGCAAGACATCATCTGGCGCCGTTGAGACGACTTTCTTCACCGCATTACGTATCTTCGTCAGCTCATTCATAAGATTAATCTTATTATGGAGACGACCCGCAGTATCTATTATCACAACATCGGCCTTGTTTGCCACAGCCGAAGACACCGTGTCGAAGGCCACGGATGCAGGGTCACTGCCCATCTGCTGACGGATGACCGGCACACCTACTCTCTCACCCCATATCACCAACTGCTCCACGGCAGCCGCGCGAAATGTGTCGGCTGCTCCAAGGACGACGCTGTATCCAACCTTCTTAAACTGATATGCTAACTTTCCTATTGTCGTTGTCTTTCCGACGCCGTTGACACCGACAACCAGAATGACATACGGCTTACTGCCGGAAGGCAGGCTGAGCCAGTCTGTGTCTTCAGTATTATTCTTTGTGAGTAGCTCAGAAATCTCATCTCGAAGGATTCCATTCAACTCAGAAGTGTTGACATACTTGTCGCGGGCGACACGTTCCTCCACCCTTTTGATAATCTCAAGAGTGGTGTCAACGCCAACATCTGACGTGACAAGTATCTCCTCCAAATCATCCAACACATCTTCGTCGACAGTAGATTTTCCCGCCACCGCACGGGCAATCTTACCAAACACGCTCTCCTTGGTTTTCGCGAGACCATTATCAAGCGTCTCTTTCTTCTGCTTAGAGAAGAAATCAAAGAACCCCATAAAATAATAAATTTAAATTCCGAAAAACTATATATAGTATTGCAAATATACGTTCTTTATGCGAAAGCACAAAAAAAACCTATCCGATTTTTTCGGATAGGTTAGACTTTTAACAAGCAACCACTTAATCACTTGTTCAAATAATCCTTAACGTCCTCAGAAGGTACCATCTTCTCATCAAACGCATAAGCGCCAGTCTTAGGAGACTTAAACATCTTGATGACCTTAGTAAAGGAACGTCCGTCCTTAGTCTTGAGTGTTGCGACTACTTTCTTTGCCATAATGTCTTATTATTTAATCTCCTTATGAACTGTCATTCTCTTAAGGATTGGGTTATACTTCTTAAGCTCCAAACGATCCGGAGTATTCTTACGGTTCTTTGTAGTTATATAACGAGATGTTCCAGGAAGACCACTATCCTTCATCTCAGTGCACTCCAGAATTACCTGCACTCTATTTCCTTTAGCTTTCTTTGCCATGATTCTTTTCCTTTATAAGTTTAATTAAGCGATAACCTGGCGCTCGAGAGTTCTGATATCGAGATAGCCCTTATCGATTGCTTTCTTGATAGCGGCGTCAAGACCGATACGGTTAATGATACGCAGACCTGCGGCACTTACCTTCAAATAAATCCAGCAATCCTCCTCTACATAGTAGAATTTCTTAGTAAACAAATTGACGTCGAAATGTCTCTTTGTTCTGCGAAGTGAGTGAGACACATTGTTACCGATCACTGACTTCTTACCTGTAATCTGACAAACTTTTGACATATCCTTTCAAAAAAGTTATTTTATTCTTATAAAACAATAAGTTTTGGAGAAGTGTAATTGAGCATCCCAAATGTGCCAGCAACACATGCGAAATTAGGAACGTCTCTCAAACAGCGTGCAAAATTAGCAGTTTTCTTTTAATTTCACAAACATTACCAATAACTTTTTTTCATTTTATCCATTTTTAGAATCGTACCCACGCCTTTTAATCTATATTTTGTAACTTCGCGGACGTAAAACAAAAACAGAATCACATTTTGGAAGCTGAGACAATTAAAAAAGCGGTAAAAAGATACCTGAAACAAACCGGGCAGGATAATATGTCGCTGAAAGCTGCCATGTTCGACATGGACGGTGTTTTATTCGACTCAATGAAGTACCACGCGTATTCATGGCATCAGACCATGAAACATTTCGGAATGGACTTGCCGGAATGGGAGGCGTACATGCACGAGGGCAGGACTGGAGCCGGGACTATAAACATCGTGTCTATGCGACAACGAGGACACGAGGCGACGAAGGAAGAGATTGACGAAATCTACAAATATAAGTCCAACCTTTTCAACACTTGCGCCGAGGCTGAGCAAATGCCGGGAGCTCTTGAGCTTCTGACAAAAGTGAAGGAAAGCGGAGTGACACCGATGGTCGTCACCGGGTCAGGACAGAAATCTCTTCTCACAAGACTGAACAAAAACTACCCTGACACCTTCAGAGAAGATTTGATGGTCACCGCATTCGACGTGAAATATGGCAAACCGAACCCAGAGCCTTATCTCATGGGAATGGAGAAATACAAACATCACGCAAAGGAGGCAAACACTGCCGTTCAGGACACCGCACTTTCTCCCAAGAACTTCATCGTCGTAGAGAACGCCCCACTGGGTGTACAGGCGGGAGTGGCCGCTGGCGTCTTCACCATAGCGGTAAACACAGGCCCGATACCTGACGAGGCCCTACTCGACCAAGGCGCCAACCTGCTGTTTCCATCAATGAAGGATTTATGCGACAACTGGGAAACGCTACTCTCATTATTAAAGTAACACATCATGTCTCGTGGACAACACAAATCCACGAGACATGTTTTTCACGGCAAACACACGAGTCAAACACACCGCACAAACTAAGAAAAACATAGAGACGCCGACATGTAAGCGCTATAACACTGAAATTGTCAGAATTTAACGCATTATTATTTCATTTAACAACTATATTTCTTAAATTTGCGACATAATTTCAGCAATCAACACTTAATCGATTAATTAATACTTTATGAAAAAACATTTACTTTGCACCTTGGGAATGCTTGCGTTCACAAGCATGTTTGCCGACGAATGGCAAAAACCTGTATACTCAGGAGATTTTCTTGACAAAAACACAGACGACACATTATATATATTTAATGTGGAGTCAAAACTGTTCCTCACTAAAGGTAATAACTGGGGCACACACGCTTCTGTCAGCGAGACTGGTATGCAGTTCTTCATCAACCACGTCAACGACAACAGCTTCAAGATTGAGGTTTACGACAAAAGCGAAGGCACGTTCCTCTTCATCACAGATCTCGGACACATGTATGTAGACGGCAGAGAAGGAGCTCCGGACAGTCTGTTCCAAATGAAAGCCGTCGGCGACAACACCTTCCAGCTTTGCGGTTCGGACGAGAACCCGACATGGAGAAGCACAGACGACATGGAAGGTTACTTTGTCGGACAGTACACTGAGTACAACAACGATAAGGACAACGTGGTAACAGGCACCGGCGTTATTTACGACTACTGCGGTGACGGGGGCAACTATGAGGCAGGACAGTTCAACACGACATGGGCGTTCGTGTCAAGAGACAACTACGAGTCATACTACAACAAACTCCTCTCATATAACGCAGCAGAGGAGCTCGGTGCTCTCATCAGCCAAGCATCAGAGTACGGCATAGACCTTACCGCCGCCAAGAGCGTATACGAAAACACCAACAGCACCGTGGAAGAGATAAATGCCGCCAAAGATGCGCTGAACAAAGACATCCTCTCATACTACGAGATCAGCGTGACACCAAGCAGTCCTAAAGACCTTTCTCATCTCATCTCAAACCCAACATGTGACGACATAGACGGATGGACAAACGAGATTAACGCGTCAACATGGAACACACAATCATGGATAGACGACAGCTGGAACGGCTTTGAGGGTACAACTCTGAACATATGGTCAGCCTCACTGAACGGAAAGGCATACCAGAAGATTGAAAACATTCCTAACGGCATCTACGTGGTTAGTCTGGCAGCATACTCCGAGAAAATGAACGGTTACATTTATGCGAATGACAACAACACTGTAGTCACGGGTGCAGCCCCAGGCAACACCTACACTGTCACCACGAACGTGACAGACGGCACGATAGAATTCGGATTCGGACAAGACGAAACAGGCACGAACTGGGTAGCTTTAGACAACGCATCACTGAACTTCTACGGTTCTGGCGTAGAGGCATACAGATTCTGGCTTCAGAATCTTCTGGAGGACGCACCTTCATTTGATGACGTGACTGTGCAGACAGAGCTGATGGAGGATTACAACAAGGTGTTAGCCTCTGTGAACACAGCCCAGACCAAAGAGGAGATTCTCAACATCATTCCAGCTTACGAGTCAATTCTCAATGACATAAAGACAAACATCGCGGTTTACGAAGAACTCAGTAACTCTAAGACCGTAGCCGAGGAGTTGCTCAACAGCGAGGCCATCAACACATACTACTCTGACCAGATCAGCGACATGATTTCAGAGACTATCGAGACTGTCATCTCCAATCACAGCTACAGCACAGAAGAGGTAAGGACCACCATATCCGACCTCAAGACGTTGACGGACGAAGCCACAAGCTACATCAACAGCTTACAGGAGTTAGACAATCTGATGCTTGAGACAAGCGAGGTCTATGAGGAGTACAACAGCACATGCAGTCAAAGCGCATTACAGGCATACAACGACTTCAAGGACTCTTACGAGTCATTAGACTTCAGCGAGAAGACAAATAAAGACATTAACGCACTGATACTGCGTCTGAAGGAGATCAAGTTCAACCTCATGGTACCAGACCAGCCTGCGTCAGACGACAACCCTGTAAACTACACAGCGAAGATAGCCTTCCCATCATTCGACAACGGTGCTGAAGGCTGGACCAACGACGGATTCGCCACTTGCAGTTCTAACACATGGACAAGCTTCGCTGACGGAGAGGTGATAGACGCTCAATACCTCAATCTGTGGAATCTGTCATCAGCAAAAGTCTACCAAGTGATAAACGACCTGCCAAACGGCGCATACACATTCCAGGTAAGCGCGTTCTCAAACGCTGAAGGACTGGAAATCTACGCCAACGAGAACAGCGTGCCAGTAACAGTGGGCACAAACGGTGACGACGCACCATGCCAGTACGGCAACATCTACACCGTTGACGTGGTAGTGACTGACGGCACGTTAGAGATAGGAGCACGAAACACATCAGACTCTGAGATCTGGGCGATGATAGACAATTGTGTACTCACATACTACGGAACAGAGTCACAGATAATCACTGGCATCGACAGCGCAGAACGCGACGCCAACGTTCAGAAAGCAATATACAGCGTCAACGGCGCACGTGTCACAGCAATGAGTAAAGGCGTCAACATCGTTCGTATGAGCGACGGAACAACCAAGAAAGTAATGATAAAATAATGTAAATAACACACAATAATCCAAAAAGGACGGAGCAGCATCGGCTATTCCGTCCTTTTCTTTGTTTTTATCATCAATAATAGCTTACTTTGTTCTTACGTTCAAGAACACAAATTAATAACAATTATAAAAACGATAACCTTTAACAAGTGATGAGAAAGAATCTTACACTCATGGCAATCACGTGTAATCTCGTATTCGCCATAAGCCACGCACAGGAATGTACACACGAGAGCATCATGAGAAACGTACAGCACCAATTCAACGCCTTGAGAAATGATGTGACGCTTCCATCTTCCGTCGACGGGTCCAATATCACGTGGCTGCTGCAACACGAAGACACGCTACTGTCCCTGCAGGGAAACACGTTACACGTCAAGTCACTTCCAAAAGACAAATACACTGACGGCGGATTTCTCTGGGCCAGCGTAAGCAATGGAGAGACGCTGAAATTCCCGCTGACAATCGCTCCCGACGACAACAGATACGGATATCTCTACTGTCACATGGCAGGCACAAGCGAGAACACGCTTTACGCCATAGGCACAAAAGAGGACAAGGGAGTAAAGTTCACACCACTGATAAACAACCAGCCGATTTATGATGCGGAAAAGGTGGCAGGAATAGAGGGCGGCGTGCGCGACGCCTTCATATACAGAGCGATAGACGGAGAATACCTTATGGTCACGACGGACATGAGCAACCGCAAGACACGCACATGGTTCAACCACGGCATTAACCTTCTGAAAAGTAACGACCTTATCCACTGGACCTCAACAACGTTCGACTTCAGGAAAGGCCCGTCAATATTCTGCGACTCCACAACGGCAAAAGACGTATACAAAGACTACACACTGATAAACAGAGTGTGGGCGCCTCAGATAATATGGGACAAGGACTATGACTGGCACGACGGTTCACCTAAGGGCGGCTACTTCATCTACTACTCAATGCTATCCACCAACGCAGGCGATGATCATGACCGGATGTACTATAGCTACGCTAACAGGAACTTCACCAAACTCACCAAGCCACAGTTGTTCCACGACAGAGGTATCGCCATGATTGACTGTCACATCGACTGGAACGATTGCGACAGAAAGTACCACGTCTTCTTCAAGAGAGAGGGAGCCAACGCCACAGACAGAGGTATCTACAAGGCAGTGTTCGACAAACTGCCGGGAGCATGTCAAGACAAAAGCGGATTCACAGGCGACTACGGACAGTGGAAAGACGTGCTTCACATAACAAACGAGGGAATTAACCTAACCGAGGGACCATCCGCCATACGACGCATAAACGAGAACGCATGGAACGTGTCATACATCAGATACTCCGGAGGTAAGGCATACAAGATTAACGGCGCCGACGCTGTGCTTGAGAACATAGACAAGGGACAAGTGATTGAGGGCGACGTGAACCCGCAGCACGGCTCATTCATGACACTGACAGAGGACGAGTACAAGATGCTCGAGGCATGGTCAAAACTCACGCTGAGGGCACAGGAATTAGAGAGCAAGTCTCCGAAATCGAAGAAAGCCAAATTGACGAGGTCCGTTCTCAGCAGGATATACAAAAACAATCCTGTACAGACACTGCGTGAGCTATACACGAATACCCTTAAGAAACTTTAACCGCCAACACGACAATGTTGACAAGCGACGGACGACGACAGGAAATATCCACGTCTCAATCTTTCGGCTGCCATTGTACGAGGTAAGGAGGTAAGCATGACACACCTATTATATTTACAAGTAAGACACACTTATTATGTAGGTAAGTTACACCTACTATATATATAAGCAAGACACACCTATTATGTAATATCATCAGCAAGCGTACAAGCAATACGCTTGCTGAAAAAACACAACATAAATGAGACAACGGCGACTAATACTTATTACCACCATGGCTCTCACATCTTTAGGAGCCACAGCACAGATAAGAGAATACACACCATCACTGGTTAGCGGCTCGCCATGGGACGCTCCCTGTAACATGAATCCGTTCATCCCCGGATACTTCGCAGACCCTACGATACGTAAGTTCGGCGACACCTATTACCTGTACGCCACGACAGACGGCACAGGAAACGGTTACGGACCAGCACAGGTGTGGACGAGCAAAGACTTCGTCAACTGGAGAAACATAGTGATGAACTGGCCGACGACCGAAGTGGTCTGGGCTCCCGACGTGGTACAGTCAGAAGACGGCACGTACAAATACTACTACTGCGAGCCTTGCAACATAAACATAGGAGAAAGCAAGTCACCGATAGGCCCATGGAAAAACATACTCGGCAAAGATGACGCGGTGATGGTGCCAGACAGATACATACACAACGTAATCACCCTCGACCCGCAGGTGTTCAAGGACGATGACGGAAGCCAGTACCTATACTTCACCACATGGGGAATATATAAAGGATTCGGATGCGGAGTGGCGAAACTGAACGATGGACACTACGACATCAACGAGTTGATGAAAATGAACGACGCCAGATACTGGAATGAGAACAGCCCGTTCCCTATCGCCGCCGACAAATACTTCTCGGAGAAGAGGCTTATCACGAACGACGAGCTGAAAGACATCTTCGAGGCTCCTTACGTGTTCAAGAAAGACGGCAGCTACTATTTCACTTACTCAAGCGGCAGCTGTCACACGGACACATACAGGGTTCAATACGCCATATCCAAGAATGGCCCTATGGGGCCATTCGAATACAAAGGAGAGATACTAACCACGAATGAGGACGAAACGATACACGGTCCCGGCCACCACTCCATCCTTGAGAAGGACGGCGACTACTACATTGTCTACCACAGACACAACAACCCGAAATCCGTACACGGTTTCAATCGTCAAGTCTGCATCGACAGACTGCAGTTCGACGACAATGGGCTGATAAAAAAGGTGACGCCGACACACGACGGAGTCAACCCACTCTCTTCCAAGACAAGCAGAAAGCACAAAAACTTAGCGCTGGGCGCCACCATAAGCGCATCATCATATTATGACGAATGGTTCAAACCAGAATTTGCGGTGGACGATAACAACGCCACACTTTGGAAGGCGAGACACGGCAACTGGGACAAGAAAGGAGCGAGGAACGACGAGTGGATCATCATCGACTTAGGCAAGACACAAAAATTCAGCGAGATCTGGACACAGTTCGAATACGCCACGTTCTTCTATCAGTACAAGATTGAGACATCCACGGACGGAGCCGTCTGGAATCTGTACGCAGACAAGACCGGCAACAAGCAACAAGGCAGCCCAATGATTGACTGTGGCAACACTAAGGCGCGCTACATCCGACTGACAATCACAGACACTCAAAAGAACGGACACATACCTGCCGTATGGAACATCAAGGTATGGAACAAAGCTCCTGAGCTTCCATACGACGACATCAACGATGAGATCAACTCGTACCCAGGCATGCACCAAAAGGACGTCAACGACAACACACGCAAGGAGTATCCGTCAGGCGTCATGGCATCAATCGACATCAGCGCATTGGACAAAGTGAGAAACAAGAGACCTTTTGACGTCGACAACATAAAAAATCACAGCACAGCCGCCGCACTCAATGAAGGCACATGGACCGCCAACAAACCGATACACGTGAGAGTGAAGGACGGACGCTGGGCTATGTTCCTGAATGGCACACAATACCTGACAAGCTCCTTCGTCCTGCCGGCGACCATGCGTTACAATGCACCTTACACCATAAGCGTCAATGTCCTGTCCACCAACACCAACGCCATCTCAACAATAGTATCCCTGTCCGACTCGAGAGCAGACCTCGCCACGACAGAGCTCAGGTTAGGCAGCGAGCCGAATTCCGGACTCATCAACCACAACGGCTCATTCGAGAGCTACGGACTAAGCGGAAAGATAAAGGAGTGTGAGGGCAAATGGCACCATTGGGTGGTGACTTATGACGGATGGAAAGAGAAGGTGTACCTTGACGGCAAACTCACTCATGAGCAGAACAACTTCATCATGGTACGTCCGGACGGAAAGCTGACAATAGGAGCAGACGGAAACGGAACACATAACTTCACAGGCTACATCAGCGACATACAGGTGTTGAGTCACTCCGTTGACACTGACGACATCAATGGTCTGAACAGACACGCCAACGACGCACTGCCGTCACTTGGAGACGACGACTTCGAGGAGACGGACCCGGACAGCAAGTTCACCATGAACGAGAAGTTCAACAAATCCTACGAGTCAAAAGAAAGCATAACGCTGTCGTCCGGAGACGGACAGTTCAATGACGCCCCTCTTGCCCATGGCGCACAGCTCATCGACGAGGTCACAGGGGACTTCGTCCTTCTCGCCACCATAGAGGACATGGAAGGACTGAGAGAACATACCGTCAAAGGATTCAATGAGGGAGGGCTGTTCGTGGCAGACGACACGTTCTTCTACCAATACGGCGCATTCCCTCTGTACAATTGCGGTAACATGCTCACTAAACTCTCCAAGTACGGCCGTCCACAATACCCTAATTACAAGGGATACGCATACGACCGATACATACAATTCGAGAGAAAAGGAAACAAGCTGTACGCGCGTTCAAGCAGAGACGGCAAGACGTGGAGCAACTCACCCGGGTCACCTGTCACCGTCAAAAGCGGCAAGATGCGCTTAGGCATATACCAAACAACATACAACGACACTAAGTCTTGGGTTAAGCTGAAAGATATCAGTATCTGGAAATAGCACAACTTAGCAATCACTACTCCACAGCCCCTTTTTCTTTCATTTTGCGCAAAAGTTACGTGTTTACCTTGCAAATACAAAATAAAACACGTACTTTTGCCTAACAGAAAGATAAACAAGAGGCACTTGCGGCACTACAACAACGAGCATGAGACACTGAGTCACGGTCACTGTACAGATGACGAGCGTCGTCAGCTTACGGGGGAATGTGAATGAAGGGATATGCTTGCGTCTGCGGGCCGGCAAGTTCTGAACCTAAGACAGACTGGTATAAATAACAAAATCTATATGCAAAAACGTTTTTTCCTCTCTGAGGACGAGATACCAACACAATGGTATAATATACAGGCAGACATGGTGAACAAGCCTATGCCTCCTTTGAACCCGGTCACCAAACAACCGCTTAAGCCGGAAGATCTCTTCCCGATATTCTCACAGGAAGTAAGTAGGCAAGAGCTTGACATGGAGCACGCGTGGATAGACATCCCGCAGGAAGTGCGCGAGATGTACACTTATTACCGCTCCACCCCGCTCGTACGCGCTTATGGTCTTGAGAAGGCTTTGGGCACACCAGCGCACATCTATTTCAAGAACGAGAGCGTCAGCCCTGTCGGCAGCCACAAGCTGAACTCAGCGCTGGCTCAGGCATACTACTGCAAGAAGGAAGGAGTAACTAACATCACTACGGAGACCGGCGCAGGCCAGTGGGGATGCGCCCTCTCATACGCCGCTAAGGTATTTGGACTGGAAGCCGCTGTCTATCAGGTGAAAATCAGCTATAACCAGAAGCCATACAGACGCAGCATCATGCAGACATACGGCGCTCAGGTGACACCATCGCCATCCATGTCAACAAAAGCCGGAAGAAAAATCCTTACTGACGAGCCTAACAACCCGGGCTCACTCGGCACAGCGATATCAGAGGCCATCGAACTGGCCATGAGCACACCAAACTGCAAGTACACTCTCGGCTCAGTGCTCAGCCACGTCACTCTTCACCAGACAATAATTGGCCTGGAGGCAGAGAAGCAGATGCAAAAAGCGGGCGAATATCCAGACATCGTCATCGGCTGCTTCGGTGGAGGCTCAAACTTCGGAGGTATAGCGTTCCCGTTTATGAGACATAACATACTTGAGGGAAAGAAGACACGATTCATCGCCGCTGAGCCAGCGAGCTGTCCTAAGCTGACCAAGGGAGTATTCCAGTACGACTTCGGCGATGTGGCGGGATACACTCCACTGCTCCCGATGTACACCTTAGGACACAACTTCATGCCTGCCAACATACATGCCGGCGGTCTTCGCTACCATGGAGCAGGCGTCATTGTCAGCCAGCTCCTCAAGGACAACCTCATGGAGGCTGTCGACGTGCAGCAGCTCGAGTCATTCGACGCCGGACTGCTCTTCGCCAAGGCTGAGGGTATCATACCTGCACCGGAAAGCTGTCACGCCATTGCCGCCGCAGTACGTGAGGCAAACAAGTGCAAAGAAAGCGGTGAGGAGAAAGTAATACTCTTCAACCTCTCAGGACACGGACTGATTGATATGTCAGCGTATGACCAGTATCTCTCAGGCTCACTTCAGAATTTTATCGTGACAGATGAGATGGTTAATGACAACCTGCAGAAACTGGAGAAATTCGTATGATAGCGTCCGGCAGCCCCGGACATGAAACAAAGGACCCCGGAAGTAGTTTATCTGACTTTCGGGGTTCTTTCATTTTGTCATCTCCTCTCTACCATGATGGTCATCTCACTACCACTTTCTTTCCGTCATGGATGTACACTCCAAATGCTGTAGGCTTATCAGCCAGACGTATTCCGCCGAGGGTATACCATCCTGTGCGCTCCGCACCTTCAGTCGTCGGCAATCTAGTCACCTCAGTAGCACCACCCTCACCTACACGCTCTATGCCAATCGAATAGACATGATTATATATATCGACAGGAATTAAGCCAGTGTAGGCTACATCGTTCAAATACACCACATACATTTCTGACACATAGATGTCATTCGTACCCTTATATTTAACATTATACAGCAACTCCCCACAGTCCTCTAACGTCAAGCTATTATAGACAACAACGTGTCCTGAAAAAGTGGTTTGCTCAATGCTACCGCTTTTGACAATAAGATCGCCACATTCTAAAGAGCCATGCTCGTACAACTTCACGTGTCCTCCTGCTAAAGTCATATTCGACACATAGGCATCACCACTCACCACCTCAAAATTGCCACCATACACATTCAGCCAAACCACAGACATCACCTCATAACTACTCAAAGTATTCGAGAGTCTCATGGTGCCCATATTATCACCTTGACTCTGAGAATACAGACTCAAGTTCGCTGCGATGTAATAGTTACAAAGTACGCTTTCCCTACCCTCCGTCTTAAAGTCAAGCATACAGCCATCAGTGAGTATTATGTTCACATTACCGCGTAATTCCACGACATGTGTGAACTTCACGTTTCCCTTCACCACATACCATCCTCTCACCAGCAAGGTCTCATCACCCGTCAGCACCTTATACTTCTCAACGCTACGCTCCACACCCTCAGCGTCCAGATACTTCACAGGCTCAAGAGCACATGCGGCAACAGTCATCACAAACATCACAGCCACAGCCAAGGCTTTCCTATACGTCATATTTTTCATATCCTTCACTTTATTACCACTTTTCTGTTATTATGAATTATTACTGTCCGTTAAACATTATACAAGGTCACTTTACCCCTTGAAACCCAGGA
>CALCEL010000044.1 GCA_937900485.1 uncultured Prevotellaceae bacterium | reverse complement strand
ACAGCGGTTTTCTTCACTTCTCTATCATATCATCACTCGAAATGTCGGATGAACCAAATAAGTATAGGAAATTTGGTTGCATACCAAATTGTCAGTTATTCCACCTGTCCTTTCATTGCGCTGTAAAGATGAGACGTGCCTCAAGTTTGTGGTTATAGATTGAAAAATCCTTTCCGTCGAGTTGCCTTGTCTTGCTGTCGGTCCATATCCGTTATCTCGTCTCTGGCGCAAAAAAATGATACGCATAAATCAGGTTTGTATCGGACTGTTTTGTCTTTTCCCGTTACTGTGCCTGATGTATGCGTATCAGAATGTCAGTATGTTGTGGTCAGTCAGACCACCGTGTCAAGTTATTTCTTAGCCTTATAGTTTGGAGTGATGTAAATCAGTTGCAAGCCCTTGGAAGTCTTCGTCAGCTCCATGATTGTGCCATCGTCGTCGACAGAGTAAGTTGCCTTACCGCTTACAGAAGCTATTCTGTGGTAGATGACGTTGAAGATGCACACAGCGTCCTCAAGGGCGCTTTCTGTTGTCATAGGGATGTCCACGATGAGTCGTCCTATCTTAGACTTGTCCACGACGTTGTCATTGTCCAAACTGAGGTACAGCTCCATACCGTGACAGTTACCCTTGAGGCAGTTAGTTGCCTGGTCATAAACATATCCCTTCACGCTAATCTCCCTTGCCACCTGTTGCTGGCTGCCGTTGAGGTCGATGCCGTCGAACTTGAAAGCGTTGGCGTTCACTAATGATACCATGGAGATGAGGAATAATATCAATTTTTTCATAGTCTTGTAATTTTTTTATTTGTTAATGTTTTTCCGAGCGTGTCCACATCTATGTGTCCCACTCAAGTCTTGTTGTGTTTGTAATAGTTCTTTTTTTTCTGACAATTATTTTAGTTACGTCGCATCTCTCAGTTTGTCTGAGTATGTTTTCATGACTTGATAACGCAAATATAAAATTTCTTTTGATACGATGTTATCGTAAATCTATGTTTTTTTCACATTTTTTAAATTCGTCTCTATGCTCTCTCCGGTCTACTTATTTATTAGCATTCATGTTTGCACGTTAATTTAATAAGAATTATCTTTGCGGTGAAATTTTGCAAAATTTATTTCTTATGAGAATATTTCAAAACGTTTCTGATCTGGGAGATCTCAGTCAGGCACTTTCTGAGGCCTTTGAAATAAAGGCTGACAGATATAAGTATCAGTCTCTTGGCAAGAACAAGACGGCGATGCTTATCTTCTTTAATAATTCATTACGTACTAGGCTGTCAACTCAGAAAGCCGCTATGAATTTGGGTATGAACGTCATTGTCCTTGATGTCAATCAGGGAGCGTGGAAACTGGAGACAGAGCGTGGCGTGATAATGGAAGGTGACAAGAGTGAGCATCTGCTTGAGGCCATCCCTGTCATGGGCTCATATTGCGACATTATCGGTGTCCGTTCGTTTGCTCGTTTTGAGTCACGTCAGGATGATTACGAGGAGAAGATACTGAATCAGTTCATCAAATATTCCGGACGTCCTGTGTTCTTCATGGAGTCTGCCACTGTACACCCGCTTCAGGCTTTTGCTGACCTTATCACCATTGAGGAGTATAAGGACTGTAAGCACATAGAGCCTAACCCTCTGTTTGGCGGCAAGGCTATAGACCGTGTCCCTAACAAATGTCCTAAGGTCGTCCTGTCATGGGCTCCGCACCCAAAGGCGCTGCCACAGGCCGTTCCTAACTCTTTCGCTGAGTGGATGAACGCCGCTGACGTGGACTTCGTCATCACTCATCCGGAGGGATATGAGCTTGACCCTAGGTTTGCGGGAGACGCCAAGGTGGAGTATGACCAGATGAAGGCTTTCGAGGGCGCTGACTTCATATACGCCAAGAACTGGTCTTGCCCGGGCGTGACTCGTCCTGCCGACTATGGTAAGGTGCTCGGTGACTATCACGACTACGCTGACTGGACTGTCGGCGAGCGTCAGATGGCTGTCACCAACAACGCGTTCTTCATGCATTGTCTGCCGGTGCGCAGAAACATGATCGTCACTGATGATGTCATTGAGGCTCCGACCAGCCTTGTCATACCGGAGGCGGCCAATCGTGAGATATCCGCCACAGTGGTTCTTAAGAGAATGCTTGAGTCACTTTGATTTTTCGATAATTAAACACGTATAATGGAATATAACTTTAGAGATATAGAGCCGAAATGGCAGAAGTCTTGGGTCGACAATAAGACGTATAAGGTAGCGGAGGATCCAAGCAAACCTAAGTTTTATGTACTTAACATGTTCCCGTATCCGTCTGGTGCCGGACTGCACGTGGGACACCCGCTCGGATATATCGCGAGTGACATCTACGCGCGCTTCAAGCGTCTGCAGGGATTCAACGTGCTCAACCCTATGGGATATGACGCTTACGGACTGCCTGCCGAGCAGTATGCCATACAGACTGGACAGCACCCTGAGGTGACTACGGTCGCTAACATCAACCGTTATCGCGAGCAGCTCGACAAAATCGGATTCTCGTTCGACTGGAGCAGGGAGGTGAGAACATGTGACCCTAAGTATTACAAGTGGACTCAGTGGGCTTTCCAGAAAATGTTCAACTCATTCTTCTCTAACACTGAGCAGAAGGCTCTGCCTATTGAACAGCTCATCAAGCATTTCGAGACCTCGGGCACGGACAATATCGACGCGGCACAGTCTGAGGCTCTTCAGTTCACTGCCGAAGAGTGGAACTCCTGGGATGAGAAGAAGAAGTCTGACGTGCTCATGAACTACCGTATCGCCTTCCTCGGCGAGACAATGGTCAACTGGTGCCCTAAGCTCGGAACAGTGCTTGCCAACGATGAGGTCATCGACGGAGTCAGTGAGCGAGGCGGCTACCCTGTGGAGCAGAAGAAGATGAGACAGTGGTGTCTGAGGGTCAGCGCATATTCTCAGCGTCTGCTCGACGGACTCGACAAGATTCAGTGGAGCGACTCCATCAAGGAGACACAGCGTAACTGGATAGGACGCAGCGAGGGTACTGAGGTGGAGTTTAAGATAGCGGACTCTGATGAGCACTTCACAATATTCACCACACGCGCCGACACCATGTTTGGCGTGACATTTATGGTACTCGCTCCTGAGAGTGAGCTGGTGGACCGCGTGACCACACCTGAGCAAAAGGCTGAGGTGGACGAGTACATCAAGTATGTCAAGGGACGCACGGAGCGTGAGAGAATGATTGACCATAAGGTGACGGGTGTCTTCTCCGGCAGCTACGCCATCAATCCTTTCACGGGTGAGAAGAATCCGATATGGATCTCAGAATATGTGTTGGCGGGCTATGGTACCGGTGCCATCATGGCCGTTCCTGCCCACGACTCACGTGACTATGCTTTCGCTAAGCACTTCAATCTGCCGGTTATTCCTCTCATCGAGGGTGCCGATGTCAGCGAGGAGAGCTACGACGCTAAGGAAGGTATCGTGACTAATTCTCCGCGTGAGGGCGTCAAGCCATATATTGACTTCTCACTCAACGGACTGACTGTCAAGGAGGCTATAGCAGCCACTAAGGTGTATGTCAAGGAGCATAACCTCGGTAGAGTGAAGGTGAACTATCGTCTCCGTGACGCAATATTCTCTCGTCAGCGTTATTGGGGTGAGCCGTTCCCTGTCTACTACAAGAACGGTATACCTTGCATGATACCTGAGGAATGTCTGCCTGTTCAGCTCCCTCAGGTGGAGAAGTTCCTGCCTACTGAGACTGGTGAGCCACCTCTCGGAAACGCTGCTGTATGGGCATGGGATGAGGTGAACAGAAAGATCGTGGAGAACAGTAAGATTGACGACAAGACGGTGTTCCCTATCGAGTTGTTCACAATGCCAGGCTTCGCCGGCTCGTCAGCTTATTACCTCAGATATATGAACCCTGACAATGACAATGCGCTTCTCTCTGCTGATGCTGCGAATTATTGGAAGAACGTGGACCTGTATGTCGGCGGCTCTGAGCATGCCACAGGACACCTCATCTACTCACGTTTCTGGAATAAGTTCCTCTACGACTATGGAGTGTCAGTCAGTGACGAGCCGTTCCATAAGCTGATCAACCAGGGTATGATACAGGGACGTAGTAACTTCGTATACAGAATCAAGGACACTAATACCTTTGTCAGTCTCGGACTGAAGGATAACTATGACACCACACCTATTCACGTCGATGTGAATATTGTCAGCGGTGACATCCTCGATGTTGAGGCTTTCAAGGCTTGGAGACCAGAGTATAATAATGCTGAGTTCATACTTGAGGACGGCAAGTACGTCTGTGGATGGGCTGTGGAGAAGATGTCAAAGTCTATGTTCAACGTGGTCAATCCGGATATGATCGTCGAGCGTTTCGGCGCTGACACATTGCGTCTGTACGAGATGTTCCTCGGTCCTGTGGAGCAGTCTAAGCCTTGGGACACTAATGGTATAGACGGATGTCACAGGTTCTTGAAGAGATTCTGGAATTTCTTCACTACTCAGGAGGGTGGCGTGGACTGCACTGACGGTGAGGCAAGCAAGGATGAGCGTAAGGCTCTTCACACTCTCATTAAGAAGGTGACGGCGGACATCGAGCAGTTCTCCTACAACACGAGCGTGGCGGCATTCATGGTATGTCTCAATGAGCTTATTAAGATTAAGAGCACCTCACGTGAGGTCAAGGAGGCTCTGGCTGTCCTCATCGCTCCTTTCTGCCCTCATATCGCTGAGGAGCTGTACCATCTCCTCGGACACACGGACACTGTCTTCAACGCGGCATGGCCTAAGCATAACGAGGACTATCTCAAGGAGGATAACATGAAGATGATGGTGGCTTTCAACGGTAAGGCGAGATTCCCTATGGAGTTCCCTGTCGGAACAAGTAACGCCGATATCGAGAAGGCGGCGCTCGACAACCCTGCTTCCGCAAAGTGGATGGAAGGATTCACAGTGGCTAAGGTGATCGTGGTGCCAGGCAAGATGATTAATATCGTACTTAAGAAATAGTTTTTCCCCTTGCCGTCCAGCTGCGGTAAAGCGGCTGGACGGCTTTTTTGTTTTTGAGTATATGACCGAGTCGAAAGGTTATTCTTTTTTTGATAAAGCAAGAACATTCCTGTCTGATAAAAACAATCTGAATTCCATGCTTCTGGAACTGAGAGATTATTTCTTCATCACTCTGGGTGTCTGCATATATTCCGTGGGAGTGACAATCTTCATGCTTCCTTACGGATTGACCACCGGAGGCGTGGTTGGTATAGCGAGTATAATATATTATGTGTCGGGACTTGAGGTCCAGAACACTTATATAGTCATAAACATACTGTTGCTCATCGCCGCTATAAAGATATTGGGTTTTAAGTTCTGCGCTAAGACGATTTATGGTGTCTTGTGCATGACTTTCACTCTGGCTTTCTTTCAGCGTCTGTTTGAGCAGCCTGCACCTGACGGCGGCATGATGTTCCCGAAACTGATCGGCGACGAGGTGTTTATGGCGTGTGTACTCGGCGGCATCACCGACGGCATAGGCTTATATTTCTGTTTCGAGAACAACGGCTCGACGGGAGGTACGGATATCATCGCCGCTGTGGTGAACAAATACAGACAGATGTCGCTGGGTACTGTGATCATGGCGTGTGACGTGGTCATTATCTCCTCTTGTTATTTTGTTTTCCACGACTGGTTCAGAGTCATCTATGGTTTCGTGTTGTTGTTTATCTGCAGCTTCACGTTGGACTACTGTCTCAACAGACGACATCAGTCAGTGCAGTTCCTGATATTCTCACGTAACCCAGATAAGATCGCCAACGCCATCATTCAGTGCGGCTACGGTGTGACGGTCCTGGATGGTGAGGGATGGTACACACATACTGAGCGTAAGGTGTTGCTCAGTATCATACGCTCACGCCAGCAGGTCAACGTGCTGAGACTGATTAAGTCCATCGACCCTTATGCCTTTGTGTCAATGAGTAACGCTAACGGCGTCTGGGGTGAGGGATTTGACAAGATGAACGTCACGGTGGAGAAGACGCAGAAAGGTAAGAAGGTGCTTGTCTTCGCCACTAACAGCACGCATAAGCTGCAGGAGGTGAGAGCGATATTAGGTGACAAGTATGACATACGCACGTTGGCAGATGTCGGCTGTAATATCGAAATCCCACGCAGCGCGGGAAGCATAAAGGGCAACGCCTTGCTCAAGGCGCGTTTCGTGAAGCGCTATTATGGATTCGACTGTATCGCCGACGACACAGCGCTTGAGTGTGTCGCCCTCAACGGACTGCCAGGCATTTACTCGGCTAATTACGCCTCAGTGGATGACGACGAGTTGTCGGCAGCGGCAGCCAAGCGTCCTAAACTCGAGAACTATAGCGAGGAGCTGTCTGAGGAGATGTTACGCATTCTCCATTCCAAGGCTGCTGTCAATGATGGAAAGACTGAGAATAATGTGAGAGCGAACATCGAGAAGCTCTTGTCTGACCTTGACGGAAAAGACAGACACGCCAGCTTACATACTGTCGTGGCACTCGTCACGGGTGACTTCGACGACCCGACGATGTACGAGACATACACCTTCGACGGTGTGCTCGACGGAACGATTGCGGAGCATCCGTCAGCGGAGCCGCAGTTCTTCTTTGACTCAGTGTTTATCCCTGACGGATACGACATGACGTACCAGGAGCTTGGCGTTGACGTCAAGAATCAGATCAGCCAACGCGCCATCGCTGTGGGCAAACTAAAGGACTTTTTAGAGAAGATGAAGAAAAAGTAACAATGAAAACGGAACACCTGTCCGTAACAGTCTATATGTTCAAAGCGTGAGAGGAAAAGGAATATGCAAAGCAGTTTGACTTCTTTTATCCTCTCTCCTTATGTCCCTTCCGCAATCTCTGTACATTCCAAACACTCTGTGTCTCCACGTGTCCTGCCCCATAAGATGAACCCTGTTACAACGAGCGATATACAGCGTGTGAGCGCAGCGGTTACAGGAGTCATGTCTGTGAAACTCACGACACAAGTAATGTCCCGGCAGGAAAATAACGTATAATTGCCATGACCATCGGATGACGATTGTTAATCAGTCACACCCTTGTCACGGGAGTGGTTACCGCAGGAAGACCGGAGAGACACATCCATCGCATGAGGACCGGGAAAGATGAAGACAAACATCACAACTTAACTATGACTACAAATAAAATCTCGAGTATCATACCCGTACGTGAATGGCTCTTGCCTGTTGCGGGCAATCTGACACTTCAAATGCTATTCCTCGGCATCTGCCGCGTGGCATTTATGTGTGAGAACTGGAACAAGTTCTCCGACCTCAGTGTGTCTGACATGCTAACTATATATAAAGGTGGAGCTATCTTCGACTGGGCCACCGTGTGTTACCTGTGCTCGTTATACCTGCTCATGGTGACACTTCCTCTTCCGTTTCTGCGTAAGGCATGGTACAGGATGACTACCAAGGTGCTGTTCGTCATCGTGGCGGCACTCTGCTGGATAGCTAACCTGATGGACTCCGTCTATTTCCAGTTCATAGGACGCCGGTGCACAGCGTCGGTGTTCACGGAGTTCAGGAACGACAACGTGACAGACATCTTAGGCATAGAGTTCCTCAGCCACTGGTATTTCATATTGCTGTTCCTCGTCATGCTGGTGGCGATGTGGAGACTGTACCGTCAGCCTCGTTTCTGCACAGAAGATTCAGTCACCACACGTCAGCTCATACAGTCTGTCGTCATGACTCTCTTCGTTGCTGTGATGACCATCGGCGGCATACGTGGAGGATTTGACCCAGAGCAGCGTCCCATCAACAACAAGGACGCTAAGGAGTATGCGCCGCATCCTATCCACTCAGCCCTCGTCCTCAACACACCGTATTCCATCATACGCACAATGGGAAAGAGTGCGTTCCCGCATCTTGAGTATTACGGCGAGGCGGAGGCTGAGTCCATCTATTCGCCTGTCCATCCCGCAGTGCCCGTCAACCCGTCCCATCCTAACGTGGCTATCATTATCCTTGAGAGCTTCGGCAGCGAGTACTCCGCTTACCTCAACGGACGTCCGGAGGAGAAGGGATACATGCCTTTCCTTGACTCCCTGATGCGTGAGGGACTGACATTCGAGTCGACGTTCTCAAACGGACACAGCAGCATTGACGGACAAGCGTCCGTCCATCTCTCCGTTCCGCTTATGGTGATATCTTTCTTCACTTCTCACGCTGCCCTCAATGAGGTGCGCGGCGTGGCAACGGAGCTGAGGGATATGGGCTACCACACCGCCTATTTCCATGGAGCGGACAACGGCTCACTCGGACTTGACGGCTTTGCCAAGAGCGTCGGGTACGACAACTACTACGGACGTACGGAGTACGCTAATGACGATGACTGGGACCATCACTGGGGTATCTGGGACGAGCCTTTCATGCAGTTCTATGCCAGGAAGATGTCGGAGATGCCACAGCCGTTCATCACCACGTTATTCACCCTGACGTCACATCATCCGTTTCAGATACCGGAGAAATATAAGGAAGTGTTCGAGGAAGGTGACATGCCTATTTACAAGACGGTGCGTTACACCGATATGTCACTGCGTCGTTTCTTCGAGACTGCCAAACGTCAGCCTTGGTATGACAATACGCTCTTCGTCATCACCGGCGACCACACTAACCAGAGTGCCGAGAAGTATTACCAGACAGACTATGGAACATACCGTGTGCCAGTCATCTTCTTCCATCCGACCGACTCGACATTCCGCTCAGCTCGCAGGGCACGCATAGCGCAGCATATCGATATCATGCCTACCGTCCTCGGCTATACCGGATGTAAGCGGCCGTACGTGGCCTTTGGTACAGACCTTCTGCATTCGGACGACGATGACGCCTATCACATAGGATTCGGTAATGACACGTATCAGATCACGCAGGGCGGTATGCTCCTTCAGTTCGACGGTGAGCGTTCCACAGCCTTGTACAACGTCGACACGGACTCACTGCTACAGCACAACCTGATTGGCGAGAAGAGATACGAGGCCGCACGTCACAGGCTGGAGAGACGTCTTAAAGCAATCATACAAAGCTATATGACACGTATGAACAACAATGCTCTTGTCATCAAATGACAAGAGCATTGCTGTTTTTGTTGCTTATTGAGAGCTATGTTATATCAGAGCGTTGTTACAGTCCAATCTGCTTCTCATACAGTTTACACAGGACGGTGAATTTGTATATGGCAGACCGTTGTGCCTGTACAAACCCCGCTATACCGTAGCGGAAACCGCCCTTCAGGAAGTACAGCTTGACGAAACGCATCATCGGTGAGAATATCATCTTCGTCAGGGTGACACGCTTGCCGGCTCGTTTCTCCACCTCATTGTCAGTGTAGTTGTTCAGGCGTACTATAGTCGCTCGTGTGGAGTCGTCGAGATGTTCCAGCGCCAAGTCCTTGCGTGACTTGGAGATATGCGACAGCTTACCCTGTACAGTAGGGAACGTATGAACGTAAGGAGGCCACTCAGTACCTTCCTTGATGAAGAAACGCAGCTGATAGTCCGGATAGGAAGCTGGCAAGAAGACACCCATGGTGTAGTTCTTACGCGGTATGTAGAGACCTCGTATGTCGGCCGGTTCCTTTATGAATTCATAGAGATAGTCATGCAGGGCAGGTGTGATAAGCTCGTCGGCGTCGACCACCAGCACCCAGTCGCACGAGGCCGACTGTATGGCGAAGGTACGCGCCGGTTCTGCGCTTTTATGGTCAGCCTTAGGGAAGGTGACGATTTTACATCCGTACCGCTGTGCTATTGCCATCGTAGAGTCTGTTGATTCCATGTCACACACCACGATCTCGTCGAATGACTTGGCAGTTTCCAGTACGCGAGCAAGATACTTCTCCGCATTATAAGTGTTGATAACTACTGATATGTTCTGTCTGATACTCATATCTTTTCTATTTCCTTGATTATTCCGAAACCTTTGGTCAGCAAGTACCATAAGGCCTTGAGCTTAGCTGAGCGACGCTTAGACTTCAGACGCGCTGAGTCGAGAGGCATGTCATGACGTGACCAGTCCTCGCCCTGACGTGTGATATACTTACGCATGGCAGAGTTAGAGATGCCCCATTTCAGTAGAAACTGCGTGGCGCCGTCGTTCTTGCGTATACGTGTTGTTGTCTTAGTTTCGAAATGATAGACACGGCTGTTTCCCAGTCCTTTCAGATAGCGTACGCCCACCAATAACAGTTTGGCGGTGAAATCCGGGTCGCTGTACATTCCCGGGCTTAGCTCAATGCTGTATCCGCCCACCAGATCCCAGATGTCGCGGTGTACGAGGTTAGGCGGACGTGTGGAGCCTAACCAGTCAGGATAAGGCACATTCATGTATTCGTTAAGCAGTCGTTCACGCTGGAACGTCTCTATTGAGTCACCATAGTTGATGCACAGTCCCACGTCGTTGGCGTCGTGCGGCTGTATCATCGTGCTTGACAGGTAGAACATATTGTCAGGCAGGGCGTTCACCTCATTCATCAGCACTACGTCCCAGTCGGGTAGCACAAACATATCGTCGTTGATGAAATAGATGTAGTCGCACTGTACCTTACTGCGCATCATGTTCATCGCGAGGCACACACCTACATTCTCCTTTGTGTGAGTATAGTCAAGCCCCTGTTCCTTCACCCATTCGAGCGTGCCGTCCGACCCGTCGTTGACATGCACGATAATCTGATGCTCGAAAGACGAGTAGCGTCGTATGCTCTCGACACAGAGTCTCAGGTACGGAAGGTTGTTCCATGTGGGGATAAGTATAGAAAAGCCTGCTGTCATCACTTGTCCGTTGAAGTTGCGTTATAATACTTGTAGCCGTGCTCCAGGTCGAGAAGCTGAAAGTTATGCTGTCGCTGGTGGTCGCCGTCCGGGATGACCATATACTCGCCGTACTTACGTGTCAGGTACTCATGCGGACATTCCACGCCCATGAGAGTCACTCCCTCAAACTCCACCGGTGTAGGCTTGCCGATGAGCGACTTATCCATTACGCCCTTCAGTCCGTCGTCATGGTCGACGACATTGTCGCACGTGTCATAGTCATACGCCTTTTGCATGTCACGTATCTTCTTCTGTAGCTCCTGCATGGAATAGACCTTGCGGCAGAGCAGCGGCAGCCACGATGATGGTCCGTGTCCGTGTCGGTAAGGGTCGCGGTGCACGAAGTACAGTGCCTTCTTCAGCCACTGGTAACGTATGAAGTGTAAACGTTGCATTATTTTGCTGTCCGGCTGTCCGTCGAGCGGGAAGACGTCAAGATATATGCCTCCCACGTAGCGCAGGTGCATTCGTTCTATGAGTGTGGTGCGCGCGTCCTGCACCTTGGCGAACGGCAGCGGGTAGCTTGTAGGGTCCGTCTCGTAGCTGACCACCTCGAAGCACTCGGGTAGCCATTCCCTGCAGTTACTCATCAGCAGGTCGTAATCCTTGCGCGGCATGGCGATGTCGAGGTCGTCGTCCCATGGTATGAAGCCACCGTGTCGCACCGCGCCCAGCATGGTGCCAGCCCAGAGATAATACCTCAGGTCGTGCTGTTTACAAACCTTATCTATCGCCTTCGCTATATCCAACACTCGTAATTGCAAAGGGCGTATGTCGTAATTAGCCATCTTTCACTCTGTCGTTATGAGTATACTAAGTCAAAGTAAATCCGCAGGTATCCTCTGTTTCGCTGTCTCGAAGTCCTCGATGGTGTCGAGCTCGCATGAGAAGAGGTCGGTGACGTCAAGCACACGGAAGGTGTGTCCCTGCGCGAGCAGACGCTCGAAGGCGCGCTCGTAGAACACGTTCTCGAGATGCTCTCTCTCCATCATGTTCTCAAGTTCTTTGTACAGAGCCTTGGTATATTCCTTACCCATACGCTCTATTCCCAGGCTCTCCCCGGCTGCGGCGGACGGGTCACAAGTCTTGCTTATCTCCGTTATCGAACCATGTTCGTCGACCACCACTTTCATCTCCTCATCGCCAAGGTCGTGACGTATGAGTGTGAGCACGGTGTCGCAGTCCTGTGCGAGTACACGCTCGATGATCTGAGGGTCGTACAGCAGGTCGCTGTCCAGAAGCAGGATGTCCTCTCCCTCGGCCTCAGGTTGAGCGAGCCAGAGAGAGAATATGTTGTTGGTTGACTCATACACGTCGTTGTGTATGAATGTACATCTCTCCTCCGGATACGTCGAACGCACGAAGTCCTCAATCATGGTGTGAAGATAGCCTGTCACAAATACGAACTCATGGATGCCGCTCATGATGAGTGCATCCATGCTACGTTGTAAGAGACTGCGTTGTCCCACCTTCAACAGACACTTCGGTGTGTGGTCTGTCAGTGGGCGCAGACGTGAAGCCATGCCTGCTGCCAATATTACTGCTTTCATATAATCTATCCTTGTGTGGCGACGCGTTTGATGGTGTCACACACTATCTGTATCTGCTCTGGGCGTCCGAGTGTGATTCTCACGCATGACTCGAGTCCCGGATCACCCATGAACTTTATTTTGTAGTTCTGCTCCGCCAGAGCCTGCTGCAGCTTCGCCTTGATTTCTATCGGGTACTTGATGAGTATGAAGTTAGCCACGCTCTTGTAGACCTTGAATCCCTCGAGGGAGCCAAGCTCCTTCTTGAACAGCTGACGGTCCCACTCCATCTGGTCGGCAACCTCACGATAGTGGGCGTCACTCTCCAGTGCGGCGAGAGACACAGCTTCGCTGAAACGGTTGTAGCCAAGGTATTTGTTAGCGTATTTCAGGAAATCCTGATGTCCGGCTCCCATGAATCCGAATCCCATGCGCAGTCCAGGCAGTCCATAGAACTTAGACAGTGTGCGTGAGATGATCAGGTTGGAATATTTGTTCACCAGCGGTGCTATGTAGTCGGTGTCGCTCGTGATGAAGCTGGCGTATGCCTCATCGATGAGCACCATGGTCTCTGATGGTATGTTCTCCATGATGCGTCCTATCTCCTCAGGTGACAGGCAGTTACCTGTAGGGTTGTTAGGAGAGGCAAGCAGGAGGACACGAGGACAGATGCGGTTGGTGTACTCAATCACCTCGTCCACGTTGTATGCGAACGTGTCTTCCATCTCATAGAGAGGATACATCTCCGTGGTGCCGTTTACCTCGGCTGCGATAGAGTTGTAGTACCACCATGAGAACTGCGGGATGAGTATGGTCTTGTTATTACCTTTTGTGAGATAATAATGTACGGTGTTCTTCAATATGTCCTCACCTCCGTAACCAAGCAGCACCTGCTCCTCTGGTACTCCGTAGATCTCACTGAGACGCACGGACACCACACTCTTCTTTCCTTCATCATATATGCGGGTGTAAAAGCACAGGTCTAACGGATTGAAAGACTTTATCGCATCCACAACCTTCTGGCTTGGCTGGAAGTTGAATTCGTTCCTATCTAAAAAGTTCATTTCATTCATTATTTAAAAAACATGAGTTCGATGAGTTATAATTATCTGTAAAATCGATGATTAACGAAATGTGTTGTAGGTCTATAACGCTGAAGTGAATAATGTCGAACACACAAATCTGCTACGTTAATCAAGGACAAAGTTACAGAAATGTTTTGGATGTCGCATGACTTATTCGAGTTTTTTGACCAGATGAAGGTAAATTACGCATTAAAACCATATTATTATGTGATATTATCATCATGAGTGCACGATGGCGGTGACATATCCTGTACTCTCGTTCCGTGGTCTCTGATGTCGGTCACCGTATCGGGAACGAGCATGTTTGCCGTGCCGCCAGCCTCGTCTCTTTCTGTCGGGACACGCTTCATCGTGTGTCAGCCGTCAGTTGACCGCCGCTTTTCAAAAGTAGGCAGTTCAGCGGGATAGATACTTCCGGATGACGTCAGCGCTCCTGGCGGACAGACATGCCACACAGCGTCTGACGTGACCGTATTTCCTATCTGCGTCCCCAATTTTGGTTCATCCGACATTTCGAGTGATACGGCAGTCGTGTAGTGCATAGAGT
>CALCEL010000043.1 GCA_937900485.1 uncultured Prevotellaceae bacterium | reverse complement strand
ATTTCTTTTTTGATGTTGATGATGTGCTCTGTCCTGAGCGCAAAGAAATATCCGGAGATAAGATTTGACAAGACCACAAAGAGCATGGGCGTTTTCTCTATGGATGATCCTGTGCAGAAAGTTGTGTTCAAGTTCACCAATGTGGGTAAGTCTAAGCTTGTGATTAATTATGTGCACGCGTCATGTGGATGCACCGTGGCTGAGTATCCGAAGGATTTTATCTCGCCTGGTGCTTCGGGAGATATTGTTGTGACATATAACGGTTTCGGAAGGATGACCGGGAAGTTTAAGAAAAGCGTGCAGGTTTTCACGAATTGTAAGGATGACATGACCCGTATCTTTATAACGGGAGAGATGGTGGATGTCCCTGTTTCCAAGAAATAACGTCATTACTTCGCGTGATGAGTCGGATGGTGAACGGTGCGACATTCTTGCGAATAGAAGTGTATGCCTGGCTGTCTTTTGTTTGCGGTGAGGTTGCTATCCCGATGCGTTTTCATGTGTGACTGATTTGTATCGTGTTGTGTGTTTTTGAGTTGTATTACAACGTATAACTCATGTGTATTGTGTCATTATACCATGAAAAGGCAAATAAATCAGGACGAATAGGGTGCGAAACCGATTTATTGTGTATATTTGCCGTTACTTTGTGCGGTTTTGAATATAAAATGGATTAACGGATGGAACAACAATATTCTTCTGCGTTGCTTGAGCGTGCTGTTGATGAGTTCTCTAAATTGCCGGGAATAGGTCGTAAGACTGCAATGCGTCTCGTGTTGCATGTGTTGAGGATGGAGACGGGCAGCGTGGATAGGTTTTGTGACGCCCTCACCACGTTGAGTCATGAGGTGAAGTACTGTAAAGTGTGCCATAACATATCTGACACGGAAGTCTGCCAGATCTGCTCTAATACTCAGCGTGACGCTTCCATGGTTTGTGTGGTGGAGAATATCCAGGATGTGATGGCGATAGAGGCCACCATGCAGTATAAGGGCTTATATCATGTCTTGGGTGGTGTGATATCTCCTATGGATGGCATAGGTCCTGGTGACCTTGAGATTGAGAGTCTGGTGGACCGAGTGAGTGGTGGTGGAGTGAAGGAGGTCATTTTGGCCTTGAGCAGTACGATGGAAGGTGATACCACCAACTTCTACATATATAGGAAGCTCGTTAGATATAATGATGTGAAGTTGACAGTTCTTGCGAGGGGACTCTCGATAAATGACGAGTTACAATATACGGATGAGCTGACGTTGGGGCGCTCGATAGTCGGAAGAGTTCCGTTTACCGGAAAATGATTAATATAAGATGAATAAACAGATTGATAAGATATTAAAGGTTCTGAAACTGTGCGTTGTGGTCATATGGGTCGCAGCGGTGCTTTGTGTGTTGGCTGGTGAGAATGGCGCTTTTCTCAACTGGACGGTTGAGCCTAACGGACAAGAAGAGTTCGTGTTGAACAGTGTTGCTGTGTGCCTCACCTTATTCGGCACTCCGTTGTCACTTAAGTTTTTCAATTTATGCACTGCTCACACCTTGCGTAGGATGAATAATGACGAGGCGTTGCACGCATACCTTGTACATGGATGTGTGAGAAGTGTCATGCTGATGCTTATCGTTATGTCGGACGTTGTGATATACTACATAACCGCGAATAATGTTACTGGTGGGCTGTGTGCTTTGATAGTGTTGACGATATCGCTTGTGTGTTGGCCCAAGCGTGAGCAGATAGACACGTACCTTGAGAAGGTCAATGCGGACGAGGAGGGATAACGTGTGGGACAGAAATGATCTGGGGTGATGGAGCTAACAATTGTTATAGTTAATTACAATGTCAAGTACTATGTCGAGCAATGTCTGCTTTCCGTGGAGAGGGCTTTGAGCGGTATATGTGCTGAGGTGTTTGTCGTTGACAACAAGAGTACTGACGGTTCTGTCGAGTACTTGAAGCAGCGTTTCCCTTGGGTTTATTATATTCAGAACAATTACAACGCGGGATTCTCGAAGGCGAACAATCAGGCTCTTCGACAGGCGAGGGGACGGTATCTGATGTTGTTGAATCCTGACACTGTCATCGGAGAGCATGTGCTTAGGGAATGCATTGACTTCCTTGACTCACATCCTGACGCGGGTGGACTGGGAGTGCGTATGTTGAGACAAGACGGTTCTTTCGCTCCCGAGTCTCGGCGAGGTGTTCCTACTCCGTGGACATCCTTCTGTAAGATGTCCGGTTTGTGCTCGTTGTTTCCGAGGAGCCGGATTTTCGGGAGATATTACATGCAGTTCCTTCCTTCCGACAGGCCGGTGCCGATAGAGATTATATCAGGAGCCTGTATGTTTATGAGGAAGAGCGTGACAGACAAGTGCGGTTTGCTGGATGAGACGTTCTTTATGTACGGCGAGGACATTGACCTGTCATACAGGATAATGGAGTCCGGTTACAAGAACTATTATATTCCCGCCACCATAATGCACTATAAGGGTGAGAGCACCCAAAAGAGTTCTTTCAGGTACGTCAACGCTTTCTATCAGTCGATGCTGATTTTCTTTAATAAGCACTTCGGACGATACAACTATCCTCTGATATTCATAGTCACCATCGCCATCTACGCTAAGGCGGCGGTCACATTCCTCAGTCAGCAGATGAAGAGACACTCGAGCAAAAGGCACTCATCGATGCAGTACATACGTCAAAAGAAATTCCTGCTGGTCGGAAAAGGACGGAATCTGGTTGAGATGGAGGCGTTGATGGAGGAGAACAGCCTGTACCATACAGTCAGCAAGAAGGTGCCGGCGAAAGACGAGCCGACCGCCGATTATGTCGTGTTTGACACCGACGCATATTCCTTCGAGGATATATTGGAATGGTTCAGACATAATGACAAAATGAGGCCGAGACCGTTAATAGCCACATATATAAGTATGAGCCGTACCATAATGACGGGTAATGTTGTGATACGCTGATGACGCATACAGAGATTATTAATTATCATGCCTGCGATGTGGGTTCGTTAAATATAAAATTGTTAATCGTAATTATAAAGGATTGAAATCTATGTTGAGAATTGCAGTACAATCAAAAGGACGTCTCTATGAGGATACCATTAATCTTCTCACGGAGGCAGGAATTAAGATACCAAGCAGTAAGCGTACCTTGTTGGTTCAGGCGTCTAATTTTCCGCTTGAGGTGCTTTATCTCCGTGATGACGATATTCCTCAGACTGTGGCTGACGGTGTGGCAGACGTGGGTATTGTCGGAGAGAACGAGTTCGTTGAGCGTGGTGAGGATGCGGACATCATAAAGAGACTGGGATTCAGCAAGTGCAGAATCTCTCTCGCTATCCCGAAGGCTGTGGAATATCCTGGCGTCCAGTGGTTCAACGGTAAAAAGATTGCCACTTCCTATCCTAACATACTTCGTCAGTTCATGAAGAAGAACAACGTGGACATCGACATACATGTTATACAGGGCTCTGTGGAGATTGCTCCAGGTATTGGCTTGGCTGACGGCATCTTCGACATTGTAAGCTCCGGCTCGACACTTATCAGTAATAACCTGAGTGAGGTTGAGGTGGTGATGAAGAGCGAGGCGTTGCTCATTGGTGACAAGAGCATAAGTGACGAGAAGCGCGCGATACTTAACGAGCTGTTGTTCCGTATAGAGTCTGTGCTTATCGCTGAGGATAAGAAATATGTGCGTATGAATGCGCCTAAGGACAAACTTTCAGAGATTGTGAAGGTGCTACCGGGCCTTAAGAGTCCTACAATCATACCTCTTGCCGATGATGACTGGTGCTCCGTGCATGCTGTTCTCGACGAGAAACACTTTTGGGAGATTGTAGGCCAGCTCAAGGCCTTGGGTGCCGAAGGCATCCTCGTCACTCCGATTGAGAAAATGATTCTTTAACGTAAACATTGTGGCGGCTGTGCATACGACCATGACCGGTGGTTGTTGTCATGACCGACGTCATATATCATAAATCACTGTTCGTAATTTGAATTATGAGAGTTGTCAAATTTCCAGATAAGGCTGAGTGGGCAGGTCTGCTCGAGCGTCCTCATCGTGATGCCGAAGAGTTGAGAGAGGTGGTCAACGCCGTCCTCAATGATATCAAGGTGAAAGGTGATGAGGCGGTAAAGGAATATGAGTTGAGATTCGACAAGGTGGCTTTGGACAGTCTTCAAGTGAGCGAGAATGAGATGCTTGAGGCCGAGTCCCTTGTCAGTGACGAGTTAAGAAACGCGTTGGTGCTCGCGCATGAGAATATAGAGAAGTTTCACTCAAGTCAGAAATTTGATGGAAAGAAAGTTGAGACGGCGCCCGGCGTTTTCTGTTGGCAGAAGTCTGTTGCCATAGAGAAGGTGGGGCTTTATATTCCAGGTGGCACGGCGCCGCTCTTCTCCACTGTCCTTATGTTGGCCACACCCGCTAAGATCGCCGGGTGTAAGGAGATTGTGCTCTGCACTCCTCCTGACCGACAGGGAAAAGTCAACCCTGCCATTCTTGTTGCTGCGAGCATAGCTGGTGTCAGTAAGATATTCAAGGCGGGTGGTGTGCAGGCCATCGGCGCCATGGCTTACGGAACACAGAGCGTGCCTAAGGTGAGTAAGATTTTCGGACCGGGTAATCAGTTTGTTATGGCAGCCAAGCAGCAGGTCAGCTTACATGACGTGGCTATTGACATGCCGGCAGGTCCGAGTGAGGTGGCAGTGATAGCTGACGACATGGCCAATCCGGTCTTTGTCGCAGCCGACTTGCTCAGTCAGGCGGAGCATGGCGTTGACTCTCAGGTTATCATGTTTACAGACAGCGAGAGACTGGCTGTGAAAGTCAGCGATGAGGTGGTGAGACAATTAGAAGCGCTGCCTCGTAAGGAGATAGCGGAAAAGTCATTGGAGTTCAGTAAGATTATCGTTGTCCGCGACGTCAACGAGGTGCTGGACATCTGTAACGAATACGCCCCGGAACATCTGATACTGGCTGTCAGGGACTACATGACTTTGGCTGACAAGGTCGTGAACGCCGGCAGCGTGTTCCTTGGCAACTATTCATGTGAGAGCGCCGGTGACTACGCTTCCGGCACTAACCATACCCTTCCTACGTCAGGATACGCCAAGGCGTACAGCGGTGTCAACCTAGACAGTTTCTGTCGTAAGATCACGTTCCAGGAGTTGACTGCCGACGGAATACGTAGTATCGGCAAGGCAGTGGAGGTGATGGCTGAGAACGAGTGTCTGCACGCTCACAAGAATGCTATGACAGTTAGAATTAACAGCTTATGAAAGAACTAAAAGAACTTGTGCGCCCTAATATCTGGGCTCTTAAACCATATAGTTGTGCAAGGGACGAATTCAAAGGCGTCAAGGCTGACGTGTTTATCGACGCCAATGAGAATCCTTATAACAATAATGTGAACAGATATCCTGACCCTTTGCAGGAGAAGGTCAAGTCGCTCATCTCTCCATTGAAGGGCGTGCCGGCCGACAACATCTTCCTCGGCAATGGCTCTGACGAGGCTATCGACATAGTGTTCAGAGTTTTCTGTTGTCCGGGAGTGGACAATGTTGTGGCGATAAATCCTACATACGGCATGTACCAGGTGTGCGCCGAGACCAATGATGTTGAGTATCGCAGCGTATTGCTGAATTATGACTACTCATTCTCTCCGGAGTCTCTGTTGGCGGCTTGTGATGAGAACACAAAGGTTATTTTCATCTGTTCTCCCAACAATCCTACAGGTAATGCGTTCACACGCGAGAGCATAGAGACCGTTCTCAACGGTTTCGAGGGTCTCGTGGTCGTGGATGAGGCTTACTCGGACTTCTGTGGTCAGCGTCCTTTCCGTCTTGACCTCGACCGTTATCCTAATATCATAGTGCTGAACACTTTCAGCAAGGCGTGGGGCGCCGCCGGCATTCGTCTTGGAATGGCTTTTGCCTCCAAGGAGATTATCGGCTTCTTCAACAAGGTCAAGTACCCGTACAATGTGAATGTGCTTACGCAGAAGAAAGCGGTCGAGATTCTTACCGACACAGCCGTTCTGCAAAGACACATAGCGATGATTCTCGAAGAACGTAGCAGTATCATGCAGGCCTTCTCTGTTCTCCCTATCTGTGAGAGAATATATCCTACCGACGCTAACTTCTTCCTCGCTAAGATGACGGATGCGGACAAGATATACAGGTATCTCGTTGAGAAAGGCATCATAGTACGTAATCGCAATCACGTCGTCTTGTGCGAGAACTGCTTGCGTGTCACCATTGGTACTAAGGAAGAGAATAGTAAGTTGCTTTCCGCTTTACGTCAATATAAATGATTATGAAAAAAACTGCGTTGTTTATCGACCGAGACGGCACTATACTTCGTGAGCCGGAGGATGAGCAGATTGACTCCTTTGAGAAGTTCAGCTTCGTGCCTGGAGTCATACGTAACCTTGCCTTCATCAGGACTAAGCTGGATTTCGAGTTTGTCATGGTAAGTAATCAGGACGGGCTCGGGACAAGCTCATATCCTGAGTGTGACTTCTATCCTACGCATAATCTCATGCTTGACGTCCTGCATGGTGAGGGTGTCGACTTTGACGACATGCTGATTGACAGGTCGTTTCCAGAGGATAACTCTCCTAACAGAAAACCGGGAACAGGTATGTTGGGCAAGTATATGTCCGGCGATTATAATCTGAGCGGCAGCTATGTGATAGGTGACCGTGTCACGGACGCCCAGCTTGCGTTGAACCTTGGATGTAAGGCTATCATAATCACTGATAAGGATGAGGTGAAGGAAGCGGAAGTAATACGTGAAAATAAGGATGTACGTTGCGTGCAGACATGGGGTCAGGTGACTGAGATTCTGTTTGCCGGAGAGAGAACGGCATCGGTGAGACGCACGACAAAGGAGACGGATATTGACATCTGGCTCGACTTGGATGGCACGGGCGTCTGTGATATCAACACGGGTCTCGGCTTCTTCGACCATATGCTTGAGCAAATCGGCAAGCATGGAGGCATTGACCTGAGGATACACGTCAACGGTGACCTGAATGTCGATGAGCATCATACCATTGAGGATACCGGAATAGCGTTGGGCGAGTGTCTCAACAAAGCGCTGGGAGACAAACGAGGTATCGAGCGCTACGGATACACGCTGCCTATGGACGACTGCCTGTGTCAGGTGGCGCTGGACTTCGGCGGCAGGGCATGGCTCGTCTGGGACGCAGAGTTCCATAGGGAGAAGGTTGGCGACATGCCAACCGAGATGTTCTTTCATTTCTTCAAGAGTTTCTCCGACGCCGCTAAGATGAACCTTAACATAAAGGCGGAGGGAGACAATGAGCACCATAAGATTGAGGGAATCTTCAAGGCTTTGGCTCGCAGCATCAAGATGGCTGTCAAGCGTGACGTGTATAAATTCCAATTGCCAAGTAGTAAAGGTGTGCTTTAATTATATACTGAAATGTGACTAAGTGTTATTCTTTCTCACATTTCTTTTTTGTTATGGATAGATATTTGAAAGCTTTTCTCGCGGTCATCATCTTTCTTCTGACACAGATGATAGTGTCCGCAATCTTTTTGTTGGTGATGTTTCTCTCCTGTTATAATGAGGGAGGAACGGATAACGAGTGCCTGGAACTATGTGAGACGGCGGAACAGATGAGTGTGGCGTTGCTGCTGTTGATATCCGGAGCGATAACGGTCGTGGCGTTGTACTGCATGAAGATGATTGACCTCACCACCTTAAAAAAGGTAAGGAACCTGACTGTCAAAGATTGTGTCTTGGCTGTTGCTGGCGCTCTCAGTGTCATTGTCTTCTCCAATTATGTCAATGAGCAGCTGGACCTGCCAGACTTACTGGAGGAGTCTTTTCTCATGCTGTCAAGAGGCTGGTTCAGTTTCGTCGTCGTGGGTGTCGTCGGACCGATAGTCGAGGAGACGGTTTTCAGAGAGTCTATCCTTGGTGAGCTGATGCGCAGGGGCGTCGGCAAGTGGAAAGCGATACTGATCTCAGCCTTGTCGTTCGGCCTGGTGCATATAAATCCGGCTCAGGTGCCTTTCGCTTTCGCTTTGGGCCTGGTGTTCGGACTTATATATGTCAAGACCGGGAATATTGTCCTTACGACATTGATACATATTATTAACAACTGTGTGTCTCTGTATACTATCAGAATATATGGTGATGACGCTTCGCAATATCAGATGTCTGACTTCTTTGGTACCCCTGCCGTTTCTGCGTTAGTGTTCACCGCTGTCGGACTAATTGGTGTTTATCTCTTATGGCTGTTTTATAAGAGTGAGATAGTCAAAGACTAAGCTGCAGAGCATTACTACCCGCAGTGTTTGCTTTCATTGTGGTGTACCGATATTTTGACAACAGGGTTGACTCGTGTAGAGTCAACCCTGTTGTTTGTTATCATGCCTCTCTCACTGATTATGCGTCCGGAAGTCTGACATGTCTTGTATCAACAGAGTTCACTTTTTACGCATAGACACACATGGTGACAAATAGGGGAATAATGGACAATTTGAGGTTTAACTAAATTTCCTATGCCCGTTTTTTTGTTAAAATCCGGTTAACTAACTGATAATCTTATTACAAGACTTTTAAAAACCTTGTGCCTCTTTTTTGAAATTTTTAGGTTAGGATATAGTCAATACGCAGGTCTGAAAGTTTAAAAATCCTAACCTGAACTTTTCAACGTTCTAACCTGAACTTTTCAGACGCCGAATAAACCACGTGAAAATTCCAGAAGTCATTTTTTTACTGCCATGTGTCAATAGAAAAAGAGGAGTTTCGGACAGTAAAAATTATGAGGGTGGATAGGAAATCTGGTCATACTTTCTGTGCCGCGTTCCTGTGTCTTCACTTTACCAATCGTTCACTTTTCGCAAGACGACAAATGTGCTCATTCAGAAATATTGTGCCTTTTTTTGTGGAAAATGAAAATAGTTGTACCTTTACCGCATGCATACACTAGTGCATGTTTTGTATTGTCAAACTGAAACCATGAACTAAACAAATGAGATTTAATCTTTTTAGTATTACGCTACTATTCGGGACTGTGTGTTTTGCTCAGGAGAAAGTCCTATTCGATTATGACTTGTCTGGTAATATGACCTGTCGCTAGATTGATTTTCCTCAGCGAGCAATAACAGGTGACTATGTTTTTGAGTTGATTCGGACTTCCTCAAGTGGCGATTTCACTCTTTTAATCAAAGACCAATATGGACACACTTGGTATGGAGATGGTAATGTTAAAGTTGTCAACGTACTCACGTTTTCTGTTTGTTATGACGAGGATTTTATCATTGATTCAAGTAATAGTGTAGCTACACTTGATTTGAAGTTTTTGGATATGGGTGTGTATGGTGTGGTGATTGAAATATGTGATGGTGATGTTTTGATTACTAATGATAAATTGAAATTCAGGAAATGAAGACATGCATGGAAATCAATAGTGTCCTAAATAATTTCATCAAAAGTTACGCCAAGTCGCATCAAA
>CALCEL010000042.1 GCA_937900485.1 uncultured Prevotellaceae bacterium | reverse complement strand
GTTTGGGGCGACCGTGACAATCCCATGCGCTTCAGACCGCAACCACAGCCACAACAACACCCGAACAAGAAATAATAACGAAATCAATATCAAAACAAAGTGAAAACAGCGAAACTCTGGAGACTCGCTTTTGCGATGCTTGCTGCCTTCTCCCTCGCCTCTTGCAGCAGCGACGAACCAAGTATAGCTATGCCTAATGGAATTTTATACCCTGCGACCTCCGCTTCGGCTTCATCATACCGACAGCCGTGCTTAAACATCTCGCCCAGAACTTCTTTTCATCCTCGTCGTCCTTCTTTTTGGGAAGTTCGTTGCTTTCTCCTCCGCCTCCACAGCCAGTTGATACTGTCGTGGCCCCGTCAAGATAGCCAAAGATGAGACACACTGCTGCAGACGCGGCTCTTGATGCTGCATCGGCAACGGCCATTTCCAATTCCTGAGCGACAGAGCCCATCATGGATGTAGCCTCCTTTATGAGGTCGTATCCTTGTTCGGCTAAGTGCTTGATGATGCTTTCTGTGGCCAGCTCAATGGCTTCGGCTCTGGTGACGATAGGAATATCACGGAACGAACAGGCATAGCTGAGCAGATTCTTAATATCATCCAGTCGATTCTTCGGGTCTTTCCTGAGCGTGTTCAGAATATCTTTCTTCTGTTCATTGGTCATGTAGTTCTTGTCAAGAGTTGGATCGACGAGGATGTTCTTCGCCTTGGTAACACCTGGCCAGGCAAATTCGAGCATTCTCTCTGTCTCAGGCATACGCTTTGCCGCTTCTTGTGCTTCGTCTCTCTCTTTAACGACGTGCTCGTATGAAGTTTTATTGATGCCCGCTTTTTCGAGTTCGTTATATTTGAGAACTTTTGTCTCGGATTCTGCCAACCGTTTCTTAATGTCCTTATATAATTCCCTGTTAGCATCTGCTATGGCTCGTTTCTGAGCATTGCCAACGACACTGAACAATATGGTCTGCTTATCCGTCAATATGGCCTTGACCCTCTTCTGTATTGTGCTGTTGTATGTAACAAAGGTTTTTTCATCATAAACCTTGTCTATCTCTCTCATTGCTATGGCTTCCAGATCCTGCACTGTTAATGGAGGATTGACCGAGGTTATCCGAGGGTGGTTCTTCAGAGGCGAGGACAGCTTTTCAATCACGTCGGATGGTATGGTAAAGGTGATATCTTGCAGGGCCTTGACATATCTCTCCACACTCTGGTACGGGGTTAAGGTGACCGACCGCAAAACATCCACCTCCTTCTGAACTTCTTCTTTCTCCTGCCTCAGCTTGTCTATTTCCCTTCTGTTTGATGAAATGGAGACTTGCTGACGATCAATGATGCCCTGCTGTTCTACTGTCTTGTCGATGGCGGTGTCTCGCAGTCTCAGCGCCTCGTCCTTTTCCTTGACGGCAACATCCTTTTCCTTGATGACAGCATCCTTCTCCTCGACGGCAGCATCTTTTTCTCTGACGGCAGCGTCTCTTATTTCGTTAGCCTCCTTCGCTTCTTTTTGGGCTTTAGCCTTCGCTTCTTCCGCCATCTTTTTCTCGTGAGCCTGTTGCTTAGTGAGACGTTTACGCTTCTGGCGTTCTTCTGGGTCAAGAAGCTTCCAGACATCACCACGCTCCAGCCCCCATTTGGAGCCTACGTGTTCGTAATACTTATCATGCAATTCCGACATCTTCTCGCTTCGCTCCTTCTTGGTACTCCCGAAGAATGTGGCAAAGCTGATGGTGCGAACCATCCCGCGCACTGCCGGACGATACTGTCGTTTCTTTTCTTCCGGCAGCGCATCGTACTTGCCCTGCGGCAGCTTAACCAACTCACCGATATGCTTTCCTTTTGTGTATCTTACGTCGTTGCCGTCAGCATCAATCTTGACATAGCCGCCAACGTTGCCACGTTGCTTCATCATGGCAACGGGTACAATGTTGACGTGCGCATGCGGTTCGGTTTCGTCGAGATGAACCTCAAAGCCGATGACATTCTCCTTGCCATACATCTTGCACGCGAAGTTATAACTGTCAACAGCCCATTGCTCAATGGCCTTCTCCCGAGTGACATTCCAGTTATGCCAGGTCGATGGGTTTCGCTCGTAGTTCACCTCTTGACTACCGAAAGCCAGCTGCTGCATCAATTCAGTACTGCCTGACAGGATAAGCTCGACGTATGCATTCTGTTGATTAGACGCTCCAGCCTTGTACTCCTTAAAGTCAATATTTTTCAATACATTCTGGTAACGGTCATATAGATGAACCTCCTGACTTCCCAGAGGCTTTATCTCTCCATTGATCACTTCAAAGTTCAAAGCATGACGTGACCAGTCATAATTGTTGATGGGATTCTCGTTCTTAAGTCTGTACGAGTCCTCATCCCATTCCAGTCTCTCGTTTTCTATTGCATTTCCAGCCGAGAGACTTTTGCCTTTACCGGCATGTGCTACTCCTTTTGCCATAATACTAATATTTAAAAACGGAACGATTTACTAATCGGGTCCAGGGATTAACCTGGTAAGAGTTCTTAGAGGCTGATGCCTCTGAGCGGGGCGGTCAAGGGGGAGGGTCACCCCCTTGCGAGGTTCCATAGGGCGAGCAGCCCTGGGCGGGTTCTCAGGGCTGCGTCCTGAGCGGAGGGTGCAGGGAGAAGTCCACTCCCTGTTGGGGCATCCAATGGGGTAACCCCCCCGTGGCCTAATGAGGATTTTGAGTGAATTTGCTTAGCAAATTTCGAGAAAATCCCTTATTAGGTTCAGGGATTATCTTGAAAATCCTTTTTCCCGTGACAAAGTTACGGATTCTTTCTGAGACGTACAAGTTTCTGCTGGGATATCTTCACTTTCTTATATATCTTTAACAGACGGCAAGGGCTAATAGTCAGGGGGCGAGATGCTGCACCGAGGCGTTCAGTTCCATAGAGCGACCATAAGGGAGTAGATAGAGAGGGGTGCTCGATAGTGCCGCCAGACGAACGTTAAACGTCGGCTGGTCATGCCCTCTCCGTCATTATAACGATTCGAAATTATGACGCATTAAAACAGCCCGCTATCATGATCCGGTCATAAAGCTTTCCCGTCCCATTCACTTAACGCATCACAATTCTGGCACATTAACAAATATTATGACTCACAATCATGATACATTAAAATTTTATTTGTACCTTTGTCAACGAATATAATAACTCATAATTCTGACATATTAAATATCATAGGAGGTTAAGATATGACTTATGAGAATCTGAAAGATAACCTGGCCGGAGAACCTGGTAAGATATTCGTCAAGAATCTGACCGTAAGCATATACGACTTCACTGTAAAGATTTCTGCCAAGTATGGTAGCTACGACTTCATACATTACCGCATCTTCGATGAGGTGACCGTCAGGGAGTATACTGGCCGACTGACGAGGTTCAACGAGCCTGATCCAGATCACTATCGTTTCGACTGTGTGTTCTTCGTTGAGCCAAACCAAGCGGCTCTTAATAAGAAGCAGGTTTATACTGTCGGTATCAAACTAAAGAACAATAAAACCGACTTGATGGACGATGATAATATGGAGCATTATATCGGCTATACAGATTTCTTCTTCATAGGAGTTCCTGAAGGGCTTGTTGCTGACGCAATCAATCGCGCATACAACAATGAGTTCATTGGGGTATTCTGTGTTGACGATGGAAAGATTCACCTCATGCCCCATCGGATTAATCCCACTGTAGAGCGTCAGAAGAATTTGCTTGAGCAGATTATGTTTGGTAGTATGTTTAAAGCAGATTTCAAGAGTAACATATCTTTCAAGATAGATGACGTGGAAATCATTCCGCCTACCTTTAATAATATAGAGAAGGGGAATGCACAAGAGACTACGACAACTATAGAGCAAAGTATCTCAACAAAGGATGAGAGATTGTTTGCTCGTGAAAAAGAATTGCAACGTCAAGAAAGGCATAATACTAAGGTTGCAATCATACAGCAGGAGTTAAACGACTTGAACAAGGATGTTCCTTCTGAAATTACCCTGACTCTCAGCCGACTATCACTTGGTGACCAACGCGTCTATCATGTTATTAGGCGCAATGGTGGTGCGCAAGCCCAAGACATCGCAGATCTTATACCTAAGTTGGAAGGAATTGACAATCCCAGTCTTTCTACAATTAAGCGTAGCATAGCTGCCCTGACGGCAGTTGGACTTGTCAAACGAGTAGGCAGTCGCAAGACAGGGCAATATATGGTTAATGAGGTTGTTTACGACAAAGATAAATAACAGCAGCCCTCACCTTTAAGAGCTCTCACAACCATTATCACGGGAATACCACGGGAATTACGAAAAAGAAAAATCGCTAAGCAACTGATTATCAGCCTCTTAGCGATTCTTTCAGTCGGGATTACTGGTGCTAATAAATATATCATGCCGGTAAAGAAAACTCAAATAAATGTTCAAGTTATGCTTTACCGGCATATTACCTTATTAAAATATATTAACTGTGTTTGTTCAATTCATGATAGGTTGTCATGTTCACAGCCGACATCATCTGTTATGTGACTTCTCATCATCTACAGACTTTGTTGAGTGTTTTATTTCTTTTTTGAATCTGACATCAGACACATGATTACCCACGTACACTGGCATACAGTCAGCTGCGGTGTACCATCCTGGTTTGCCAGGCATCTTGTCGTATATGGTATGCCCGTCAATCTTTAGCCCTTCGAACGTGATATTCTTGACGAGTCGCAGACTGTCATATCCGCATATTATAGACAAGTTACGACTCCTTTCCGAGTCATCTCCGGCTTTTGACGAATTGTAACGTACGTTGCGGAATGTGATGTCCTCCACCCCGCGTCCGGGAGCTGAGCAGTACTTCTGGTTATACCCTACCTTGACCTGTGTGATGCATCCGTCCGTTATTTTCTCTATTCTTATATTGTCAAACAAAACATCCCGTACCACATTTCCGTCACCGCTGTTAATTGCGAGACATCCCTGATAGTCTACTTGCGGCTCAGCTTGTCCAAGTATGTCAATATTCTCATAAGTCAAATGCTCGATGGTGTCGCCCACTTCCGGATTACCATGAATGCCAATGAATATCGGGTGTGCCACGTCAGCCCACAGAACAGAATTCCTCATGTGTATGTTTCTCGTGTTACCATTAAACCCTTTACGTGTGGCGTACGCCGTGGCGCAGTCGTCACTATTTCGACAAAAGACACGGTCGTATAGAATATTTTCTGATGCGAACACGTTAAGGCCATCTCCCCATCCTGGAAAAGAAATACTTCTCACGTCATGTAATGTGACGTTGTCACTGTTGCCTATGGGACATGTGTTCACAACCATTCCGTCCAATACAACATTTTTAGATCGGTACACATGACATCCCTCGTAGCCATTATCAGGACGTGCTATACCTCGTCCCAAGATAGACACGTTCTCCGCATCCTCAATGGCAAATGTTCCTTTGACATAACAACCACCGGCAAGGTATAGTGTAGTGTTTGAAGGCACCACGACTTCTTTTCCCTTGTTATTTGTCAACAGAGGACTGCACATGCTCAGGTCATCATAATATCCTGGTGGGATATAGATGAATCCACGTCCTTGTTTTTTAGCGTTCTTCTTTGCATCTTCCATTGTGACGGGTGGTTTGGACGTGAAGATAAGCAAGTTGTTAGTTATATCTCCGTCAAACTCGACACTCAAGTTCTCTTGCTGGAAAAGCAGAAACTGCAATGTGGAGTCATTCTGAACGTTGGCTATGACTCCTCGATAGTCAGGGCGGATGCGTGCGCTTTTGAACTTCTTGTTCTTCGACACGACACGTACAAAAACATCACCAGTGAAGTCGAACATAGCGTAGCTTATCTCACTGACACGATGTCTTGCGACGATGTTCTTGTCTGTGGATGTCTGTTGAGCGCACGCGTTAACTTTAGCCATGTATGTGTCTACGCTTGTCCATTCTTTCTTACCTCGTGGTTTGATATAGACATCATAGTCATGTTTTAATGGAGCGCCGTCGGGAGCGTGGTATGTGAATACCTGGTGCATTCGTTCCGTTTGTATCACGCCTGTCACCTGAAAAGTGTTAGCCTCTATAGCGTTACGTATCTCTCCCCTTTTCTCTGCTTTCTCCTGTAAGTCAATAATCCTCTTTGTGTAAGGCATATTAAGATGTTTCTCGCCGACGTAGTGATTGAAGGCAGTCTTCCATATCGTGCGTATGCTGCCTCGTCCCATCTGTCCGGGTTCTGTCCATTCGCAGTACAGACCTGTCAGATCTTTCCATTTCTCGAACGGCACGTCATATCCGAGATTGTACCTCGCCGTGTATTCCAGTCCTTTCATCAGCCTGTTGTCGTATGCGCTCCATAGGTCAACACCCGTCTCATCATCTCCTTTCCACATATTCTTGCCGTATGTCCACGCCATATCACAAGTCTCGCAGAGTGCCTCAAGTCCTAACTGTGTGTGTGCCTGATCCCGTCCTGTCTCCTGACACTGTCCAGTCTCGCTGATGTAATATGGTAACGAACCGTTGTCATAACCATGAAGGTAATACTCTATTGCTTTACAATATAATAAGGTGTCGTCCATACATATAGCGGCAGCCATACGACAGCGATTAACGATTGCTCCCCAGTTGCCGTTAGCGTATGGACTGTCACGTTCAAACTTCTCCATAGCTGGAATCATTGCGCTTCTGACCATTGACTCCCATGTCGGTTTACGTTGTTTCTTCTCCAATATTATGGCACGGCATAGCCAATAACACTGAATGAGACAGAGCGGAGCATCGTGACCTTCCAAACGGCGCAGGTTGTCCGCATAGGCGTTGATGATAGCTGCCGATTCTGCGTGTCGTCCGTCTAAAGCCAACTGCCAAGCCATCTTCATGTCCTGTTCACTGCCATTCTTGGAATATGCGTATTGTCCGTCACGGGCAATCACCTCGTATGGGCCGTGCAGCTTATAGTCATCTTGAGCGGATAAACCAATGGCCATAAAGACGAGTGAGAATATTACACTGATTCTTTTCATTTCACAAGCATTTTCTTTCCGTTACTGATAATAAATCCCTTCATGGGATACTGTGACAGTCTACGTCCATGAATATCATATAAAGCCTCCTTGTCTGTGAGTACTAACGAAGATTCTCTTGTTTTAATGTCTGTCGTCTCCTTGTCATTACATATAAGGTGAAAAGTGATGACAGACTTTCTACCTCCAATATTCTGATATATGAGTTGGATATCACGGTCGCGTACCACGGTTCTTGTCATTGTCTCAGATGTGCTGCCGTCATCCCATAGGTAAGTGTCGTATCCTTTTGTGCCGTTGATGCCTAAGATAACCTCATCTCCGTAGTTCACATTGACGGAGACAGACTCATCGTCGCCGTTAATGACCGTACCATTGTAGCTGATATACGGAGTCAGGCCAGGTGTCTCTTGACAGTCACCTTGTACAGCGATGGAAAAGAGCTGGTCATTGCTTACCCCATTAGCGTTGACGTAAGTGGCCCTATACATGTAACTGTGATCAGCCGTGATGGTGATGTCACGTGTTGTTTCACCTGTGTTCCATAACCATTTTCCTGTGTCCTCCTCGTCATCCGGTAGTTGAGGACTCAACGTGATGACGCTTCCGTGAGGAAGACCGGTCTGATTGTCAGAGGTATAGTTGTTCTCCACCCCACCCAGTTCTCCGTGAGCTATCACTGTTCCGTAGTCTTTCAGAGAAGGAGAATACGGCTTTTGCGCTTTGTCACTCGTTGCAGTCCGTTCGAAGATGATACTTGGACTGAGCAGTGTCGGTCTCTTTTCCTCCGGACATAGTTGAACGTCATAAGTATTCATAAGTACGGAGTACCCCAACTGGTCGTAACCACCGCTGACACTTCCTGAGCCTCCTTCGTCAATACCCATCTGCTTCGCCGCCGCTTCAGAAAAAGGCATCTTGACACCTTTCACACCCTCATAGTGTCCGATTACAGTTGCCCAACCCGGACGGATCTGTACTCCGAGGCATGGCTCAGTCATCGTCCAGCACCGTGAGTCTGTGTAGTATACTCCGTTTGTGCCGTATTTATATGGAGTCCAAGGCAGTCCTTCAACGCTTTGAGTTTGTGCCGCCACATATTCCATACCTGCCGCCAGTCTGTTATCCATATATGAGAACAGGTCATCACCTTGGTTCCATGCGGTGTGTGCTATGTCAATAGCCAAGCCGAGCGCCATAGCGGGGTGTCCTGTGTCGCGGCCGCTCTCGTTGGTCTGTCCCAATCGTCCGTACGCTCCCGTTTCCAACTCACTCTCTGATGTTGTTACGACTAAGTTACCGATAAACTCTGTCAGTCCGTCATTTAATATCGGATTGGCGTTACGTGGATTGACGAACGTACCTACCTGATCATACTTCATGAAGGACATACCCTGATTGTAAATGAACACGTCATCGCATAATATTCCGATGGATATGACACACAAAGCGTTACACAGTCCCCAGTTGCTCCAGTAGTGTCCTGGAGCCTGCCACCATTTGCCAGTGTTCTCCCAAGTGCCGTTACGCGAACGTAGGAAGCTGATGGCAGGATAGTACCACACGTTAATCATCCATTGCTGGAATGTCTTGAAGTCCTCCTTGCTCCATCCCTCATAGTCACGCATTAACTCAGCTGCTTGAGCGAATTGATATCCGTAAAGTCCGACAGCCAGACATTGGTCGCTGCTGCCTGTCACCTGTTTTGTGGTGTTTGCCCATGCCATGAGTATACGCACGGCACCCTTGGCACACTGTTCGTTATCCTCAATTTTCCATCGTAACGCATTCTGGTAAGCCATGGTTGCTCCACGCGCCGCATTGATGTAATTCTCTCCGGAGCCACCTCGCACTATTGTCTCCACCGGATAGGTCTGTATTGTCGGCTGTGCGTATGCGGCACTCTTCAGCTTGTTGTAAGCTTGCAGTACGGTGACGTTCTTGTCGGCAATCTGCTGACGCACACGGTCGAAGTCCTCTTGTGTGTGCATACCTCCCGGATGGCGGAATCCCCTGTCTGTATTGTACTCACCGACACTCACGGCGTCCTCTGTGTCAAACTGTATACCTGTCGTAGCTTTCATTGACATGACGGCATTCTTCAGTTGCGTCGTCATCTTGTCGAGTATAGTCTGACTGTATGTTCCGTCGTCCACCATATTTTGTGATATGGTGATTAGATCCTTAACATTCTCCACTGCCCCATTGAGATACTGGTCAGATGATATATCTATAGACATTTGCGCGTCTGTTATGGCATTACGTAATGCAGTGAGGTCACCTGCGGAGCTGTGATTGTAGGCGTAGTCAAGATCTTCGGTCTTTGACGCCAAGTCCTTGACCTGAGTGGACGTTAGTGTCTTAGAGTAGACACAGAAATCCGTGACGAGTGTCTGTCGCAGATAATTGTCTCCGGAGAATTGTGGTCTGCCGATCCAGTTGTACGACGGTTTGGTGCTGCCATATAATGTGCTGTTTGTCGGCATATTGCTTATAGTGCTTTGAAGTATACCGTTAATATACAGTTTACCTGTTGTTCCACTCTGCGTATAGCACACGTGCATCCAATGACCCGTTGGTGATGCGCTGTTCACAGAATAGCCTGTCTCGTTCTTATATCCTCCTGTTGATGACGCTATGCGTTGTGCGTTCAGACGATAGGATGAGTAAGCGCCGGAGCTTGCTGTGCATGCTGATGATGTGGAGAAGGCCCAAAGAAAATAACCGTTACCCGATAATGACGCATTCTCATCCACACGGTAGTAGACGGAGATGCTGTGGTTGCTCGTTGACGCAAACTGTTCTCCTGCCGACGCGGTGAAATCCAGATAACCTGAACCTTCGCCGAGGTCAAGCACACGATACTGTCCCATGTCAACCACTTTGGCTGCTCCCATGAGTTTAGCTGTCACACCTGATATGTCGTCAGTCACATTGCTTCCTGACACGTTCGTGAAGTCGAAGCGCATCTTTACATATTCATTTTGTGCCATGTTGGTTGTCACCACACATGTTATTAGGCACAGGCTCGTTAAAATTTTTTTTCCCATATCCAGAAAAATTGTTTGACGCAAAATTAACTTTCTTCGAATTATTTAACATGTTTGGGCGTCTAATATAATATGCATGATTTGTCTATTGGAGTTTTTAGACAAATCAGACATACATTTTGTATAAACAAGTATGTTATTGTCGATAAAATGATGTACATTTATCGTCATAAACAGATTGATGTCGTAATGAGATATAAGTATTTACTGTTACTCTGTGGAATGTTATTATGTGTGACGTCTGTCATGGGACAGCGTCATTTTACTGTTGTAGACGGACTGCCGACAGGTGAGGTGCGTCAGATAGTGGAACTGCCCAACGGACAGATGTTGGTCAACTGCGAGGGTGTTTTCTGTATCTCCAACGGACAGTCTTTTGACGTTATTCCGTGTGACCATAGTAAGGCGTACAAGCAACTTAACTATGGAAACCGCTATGGTTTGCTATGGCAGGGAGACTCTGTGCTATGGCTCAGGGACTTTTATTATATATACCGTTTCGACGTTAAGCAACGTATGTTTGTTGCTTGTGATGAAAGACATCCGGATAACAGATTGAGAGACTCTATTCTTTCGTCAGCTCATGACACTCCTCAACCAACGGCAGAGCAGCAATATGTCATCGACTCTTTGCGTGTCGGTGATGTCACCGTGGCGACAAAGGACCGGCAAGGCGGATTATGGTTCGGAACACGTTCTAATGGAATCGTCTACCAGCCACCTTTCTCCGTCAAGACCATCATACATACAAATGATGACCCGCTGATAGGTGAAACACGAGGCGCAACTCAACGTAATGGAATGACAATGTTCTCTGTGTCATTGCGAGACGGCAGAATACTACGATGCAACGCGCTGCATAAACTGACTTACTATCTGTCTGAGGAGCAAAAGGAGGTCTCGTTGAACGAGAAAATTCCATTGCTTGACAAATATCGGTATATGGTTGGGGCTTGTCTTCTGGACAATGCTTGGGTGGTTGTTTATACTCAAAATGGACTGTTCATGCTTGACACCAGTGCCGATACCTTGGCTCCTTTCAAACAAGCTAAAGAAATAGAACATTACAGCAGTAAGTATAATTGTATGCTGAAAGACCGAAATGGTCAGTTGTGGGTGGGTACACAGAACGGTCTGTTCATGATCTCAAAAAACAAGACTACTCGTGTTGACGGACTAGCGAATAACTGCATTCGTAGCCTGGTGATGGATGCGGACGGACATTTGTGGGCCGGCACGTCATATGGTGTCTCACGTGTCACTCCATCTATTATCAATCTTGGAACGGATGACGGGATACCTGCTAAATCGATGATGGACAGGGCTGCCGACCTGACTCAGAACGGACGATTGGTGTTCGTCATCAATGGTGGACAGGCGGTCTCTTTTCATCCGGATGAACTGATTCGAGATGAGAAACCTTTGCCTGTGGTTCTCACTAAGATAGAAGTGAATGGAGAGGATGTGCGACTTCTGCAGGATAATCTTTCTTATGATCATAATTACCTCACATTCTATTTTTCCACTCTCAATTACGCTACTCCGTCACACGACCGCTACCGTTACCGTCTGCGTGATTTGGAAAGAGCGTGGAATGTTTGTAGTGATGGATGCGGTCAGGTGACTGTCGACTACAAGGCTCTGCCACCTGGTGACTATTGTCTGGAGGTGCAGGCGGCGAACGCGTCAGGTGATTGGGGACCTGTCACCACCCTGTCATTCGTCATTAGTCCTCCTTGGTGGCTCACATGGTGGACAAAACTGATTTACGTATGTCTCGCTCTAATCTTTGCCTGTTCCCTGCTCTTTTTATATCTGAAGAAGAAAAAGGCGAAGATGGAGAAAGAGAATGACGACCGTGTGAATCGTCTTTTTGAGTTACGTGAGCAGGCACGACACCAGTTTGCGGCATCTGTCAATATCGACCCGGACAAGGTCGCTGTCAATGCTGAGGAGGAAAAACTGATGACCCAGATGCTGAAGGCTATCGAGACACACATCAATGATGAGCAATACAATGCGGACTTGTTGGCGCGTGACATTGCCATGAGTCGAGCGTCTCTCTATAAGAAGATGCAGACTATGCTCGGTATCACACCAACTGATTTCATTCGTAATGTCCGACTGAAACGAGCTGCCAAAATGCTTGTTGACTCTCAGCTGTCCATCAGTGAGATAGCCGCTCTTGTGGGCTTTGCCACTGCACGTAATTTCTCCACACAGTTCAAAAAGATGTTTGGTGTATTGCCTTCGGAATACAGAATGTCTTGTATACAGAATGACACGGATAACCAGTGAGTTATATAGAGGACGATTGAATCTTTTAAGGTGGAATAATGGACAATTTGGTCTGTGACCAAATTTCCTATGCCTGTTTATTTTCTAAAAACGGGTTAACTTTTTGATATTCTTAAAATAAGATGTTTGAAAATCTTATATCTCTTTTTTGAAATTCTCAGGTTAGGATATAGTGTACAAACAGGTCTGAGAATTTCAAAATCCTAACCTGAACTTTTCAATTATATAACCTAAGATTTTCAGACGCCTAATAAGACTCGGAAAAATTACAAAAGTCATTTTTTCATTGTCACGTGTCAACGGAAAAAGAGGAATTTCGAATAGTGAAAATTGGGGGTGCGGATAGGAGATCTGGTAATCAGACAACACGTGGAATCATGTGTGATAATACTATCTGACTCGTCCTCCAGAGTACCAGTGCTTATTCCAGTAAGCATCGTTCAAACTACTGACAATAACTCCTTTTGACGAGCTGGCGTGAATAAATTTGTTCTCTTTCAGGTAGATTCCGGAGTGGCCAATGCGTGTTCCGGAATTGTCCGTGGTGAAAAAGACAAGGTCACCCTGACGAAGGTTGCTTCTGCTTACCTTGGTACAATATTTTTTGTATAGGTCTGCACTGCTGCATCGTGATATTTTTGCTCCATACACCCGGCTGTATATAGCGTAGACCAATCCGGAGCAATCGACGCCGTTGCGATCTGCTCCACCCGACCTGTAACGTACTCCGACCCATGAGGCTGATTCTGTCATCAGCTTGCTGTTATCTGATGATGAGACTGCCACCCCAAGTTTTCTGCCTGACTGTGTCAAGCTGGAAGATGTGCTTTTGCTTGTGTTGGCAGACTTAGTGCTGGTTACCTTCTCGAACTTCCAACCCTTCGAGGCTGTTCTTTTGTTGTTTTTCTCATATAGAGTCTTATAAGTGTTGCATGACGACAATACAAACAGACAAGTAAGTATGTATATAATTGTTCTCATCATTTACTTATTCATCTTTTTTCATGTTCTCAATGAAGTAGTTCTCTATCTCACTTATAATATCTTTATGTGTTGTCTTGTCGTAGTCTTTGATTATGCGACCATGCTCAAGCAGTGTCACTCTTGTACAGATATCTATTGTATGGGTAAGGTTGTGTGAGCTGATTATGATGGTTGCACCCGTATCTTGGTTATATTTCTCAATGATCTGTTTAATCAGTAACTGTGATGTCGGATCGAGAAAGTTGAAAGGCTCATCAAGGATAAGCAGTTTCGGACGTGTGAGCATTGCTGCAATGATTCCCACTTTCTGCTTGTTACCCATGGAGAGGTTTCTGATTAATGTGTTCTGCCCTAACACCTCATCATTCATGAATCCCTTAAATGAGTGCAGACGATTCTCAAGCTCCTCTGCTGTCATGTTGGTGATTTTTGCTATTAAGGAGAAATATTCCTCTGGCGTCAGGTAGTCGATGAGAAAACCACTGTCGACATATGCTCCGGTGTACTCTTTCCACTCCTCACTCACTGCAGGGTTAATTCCATCAAGCAACGCAACCCCTGACTCAGGCTTGATAAGATCAAGAATAACTCGGAACATAGTGGTCTTACCGGCACCGTTATTACCGACAAGTCCTATAACCTCACCGTCATTAACCTCATAACTATCGATGTTCAGTGCCACTTTGTCACCGAATGATTTCTTTATATCTGTCAGTTCTATTTTCATGTTTTTCTTTTCAAAAATTTCTTGTGTTTCGGAATCCGTCCATATTAGAGTATCGTCTTTCCATAAACCTGTTGTATATATTTCGCAACCAAATAGGCTCGAGTAAAATACCAACCAATCCCATACCCCCCATCATCCAAGGGGCCCATTCCTCAAATAACAGGTTGAGGACGTACATTATTATCATTGGACCGAAAAGTGCCAGCATGGATATTATAATCTGTGTCTTACTGTTTCCGCCTGTTTTTAGTAACTTGACGTTGAGGGGCTGGGTGGTTTTATTGTACACTGCCATCTGTAAGAGACCCGGCAAGACAAGACCAGCCGTGAATAAAAGACAACCTAATGACTCAATGATAGTGCTCTTACCACATACGACTGAAATCATGAATATGGAAAATGGTATTATCATCATAACGAGATTGAAATAGTACTTTGCCTTCAGAAGGGCAAGTACTGACTCTTTGCGTGACATCAGACAGTCAATGTAATTTCCTTCCGGACACATGACGTTGGTAAGGGTTATTGCCGCTAAGGCACAATAACAATACATTGATATGTAGGATTTCATGAACAGATTGTTGTCGTATATTGGTGTGAGTGCGGAACACAGAGTCAGGATTATTGTACATGTCAAACCAGATATGAATGATTGTCTGATGACTTTGTTTCTCATTATTGACTTGATGTCAAGTTTTATGTATTCTCCCACCACCCCGAAACGATTGAGAAGTGCCATCTCTCTTGACTTAACCTTTGACTCCTGTACTTCTGCTATCTCCCGATATATTGAGGCGTATTGAATTTTATAATTCACAAAATACAGCACGATGCCGACGGTAACAGGAATAATATATGCCAATGGATTGATTTCTAAAGCCCATCTGCAAAACCATAGGAACATCCAGAATAATGGTTGTGTATGTTCCGCACCAAGTATCATTCTCGTGTATTTGTCATCAAAAACACCTATATATATTAAAGCCGTATACATAAGTAATGGTATAATAATATACATGAAGTTCTTGTTGAGCAATGTTCTCCATATCAAATACCAATAACCGTTGACTATGAATATCATCCATAGTACGATACAATATGAGAACAGGCCAGTGAGTCCATAGTATTTTACAGTACTGAACAAGCCGAACGGGAAAAAGAAAAACAACCACAAGGTGTTAAATAATGTGGTGGTTCTTCTTATAAGAAATATGTTTATCAGGAACTTAGAGGAGATATTTAACAGCCTGAAAGGTTTTACTTCTTGCGCAGGCGTGTCAACTAATAGTAATCGTGTGATGAAGTCCAACGCAAGGAAAAATATTAGACCTCCGTTCACATAATCGAAAATTTCTATTGACCCGTTGTCTAACGTTCCTATCAAGACACCAAAAAAAATGAGATAACAAGCCCAAAGTATAGCTCCCAGGTAACCGAGCCATTTCATTGCTCGGTTTTGCTCGAACGCTGGATGTCTACGGTCTGATATGTTCTTACATTTATTTACAAGACGATATAATTTCCATTTACGTATTATCGCCGGATAATTCTCAAGTTTTTTGTCAAGATTGAAAGAAGTCGTCAAATAGGTGTTCATAATCACAGATCATGCTCTTGTAAATATTTCTCTGCATCCATCGCCGCTTTACATCCACTGCCGGCTGCAACTATTGCTTGTCTGTATTTGGAGTCAGCCACATCACCTGCCGCAAATACTCCTGGGATATTTGTTGCCGTAGTCATTCCTTGGGTAACTATGAATCCTGTTTCATTAGTCTCTATCCATGGTTTGAATATTTCCGAGTTTGGCCTATGTCCAATGGCAAGGAAGAATCCGTCAATCGGTAAGTCATACTTTTTCTCGTCGCTCTCTCCCTTTCTACATATAAGGTGTGCGCCCTCTACTCCATTCTCACCGTACAATCCTTCTGTGTTGGTCTCAAATAGCACTTCTATCTTCGGATTGTTGAGAACACGCTCCTGCATTATCTTGCTGGCGCGTAGGTAAGGCTTTCTGACTATAAGATATACTTTGTTGGCAAGTCCAGCAAGATATTGAGCCTCTCCGCATGCAGTGTCACCACCACCAACAACTGCAACGACTTTCTTTCTGTAGAAGAAACCGTCACAAGTGGCGCATGCGCTCACTCCCTGACCCATGTATTTCTTTTCATCGTCCAGTCCAAGGAATTTTGCGCTGGCTCCTGTAGCAATAATCACAGTGTCTGCCTCCACCTCACTTCCGTCATCAAACTGAAAGTGATATGGTTGAGCGTCGAAGTTCGCTTTGACGCAGTTGCTCGTTCTTATCTCTGCTCCGAACTTATCCACTTGTTGTCTCATTAAATCCATCAGGTCTTGACCTGACAAATCCTCTGGATGTCCCGGAAAGTTTTCTATAACGTCTGTAATTGTCAGTTGGCCTCCAGGCTGAATACCTTCGTAAAGTACTGGAGACAGGTTAGCTCTGCTTGCGTAAATGGCTGCAGTGTATCCCGCAGGTCCCGAACCTATGATTAAGCAACGTATATGTTCCATAATATCATCTTAAATCTATAATATCTACATTAGGATAATTCTTCTTATTGAACTTGAATTCACTGTCACTGAACTTAACTCCAGTCTTCAACGATTTAATCGTTACCTCTGTAGTCACTTTCTTTCCTACAGTCTTAATGTATGTGGGTTGATAGGTCTTCTTATTTATCTTGACTACTATATTTTTGAATGTGGCATTGTCCTTGCCATTCATGTTAATCACATATTCCGTAGATGTGTTTTTACCAAACGAGCAACTATATCCTTTTTTGTAAATATTCAGGAAAGAATATGGATTTATTCTTGACGTCTCAGACGCGGTCGGTGTAGTCACGTTGACTTCCTCGTTTGATATGACGTAATGCCACATGTCCTTTCCATCGTACCATGACTTCATAACGTCAGTGGAACAGAAGAATTTTTTTTCTGACAGACTAATCTGACCTTCTCCATGCTGGTCGTTGATGGCATAAGTGAATTGCGCTTTGACACCTCCAGATGACTTGAATTTCTCAGCTGTCTTGTCAAGCACATCGTTGGCTTTCTGCGCAAATGTTACATTTGTGAACGTCAAGCATATTATAAGAGTGAGTACATACGATAATTTATTCATCTTCATATTTATTATTTACCGCCGCAATTTATGACTTATAACTTTAACTGCAAAATACTTTTTAAATATTTAACACCATTGGGTCAACCAATGGTGTTAAGTAAACTTTCCAGAGTAATCGGATCTTGTATCATCACCTGTCTTGGCTTAGAACCAACTTGTGGTCCTACCACTCCCATTTTCTCTAATTGGTCCATAATCTTTCCTGCTCTGTTATATCCTATCGAGTAGTTTCTCTGAATCATAGATGTTGATCCCTGTTGTGTGTTTACCACAAATTTGGCAACCTCACCGAATAACGGGTCGAGATGTTTTGAGTCCATCTTCTGTCCTGCTCCCATCATGTCTGTGTCTCCGTCAGTCTGTACCTCCGGTAAGAACAATGGATGCAGATAAGACTGTTGTCTAGCAATGTAGTTACATATGTCACTCACCTCTGGTGTGTCGACAAAAGCACATTGTACACGTACAGGCTCAGCACCGGCAAGAAATAACAAGTCTCCTTTTCCTATGAGTTGATTTGCTCCAGATCGGTCAAGAATTACTCTTGAGTCCATCATTGAGCTGACCTTAAACGCTATTCGCGTAGGGAAGTTGGTCTTTATGGCTCCGGATATTATACTTGCCTGTGGACGCTGTGTGGCTATTATCATGTGTATACCAACGGCACGCGCAAGCTGTGCAATACGACAAATCGGTAACTCTACCTCTTTTCCGGCTGTCATGATAAGGTCACCAAACTCATCGACAATGACGACAATGTATGGCATAAACTCATGTCCATTTTCCGGATTCAGCTTGCGCTCTTTGAACTTTGCGTTGTATTCTTTGATGTTGCGCACGCCAGCTTTCTTTAGTAAGTCATATCTGGAGTCCATTAAGACACATAAAGAATTAAGCGTCTTGACGACTTTCTGCACATCTGTGATAATACAGTCTTCCTCTTCCTCCAAGCGCGCAAGGAAATGGTTTTCTATCGGTGAATAGATACTGAACTCCACTTTCTTTGGGTCCACCATTACTATTTTCAGTTCTGATGGGTGTTTCTTGTAAAGTAATGAGGTTATAATGGCGTTCAGTCCGACTGACTTACCTTGTCCTGTTGCACCTGCTACGAGAAGGTGCGGAGCCTTGGCAAGGTCAAACATGAACACTTCATTAGATATCGTTTTGCCAATCGCACAAGGTAGCTCCATCGTACTCTCTTGGTATGTCTTACTGTTTATGATGCTCTCCATTGATACGATGCACTTCTTTTTGTTTGGCACCTCAATACCAATGGTACCCTTTCCTGGTATCGGAGCAATAATTCGGATTCCCTCAGCCGCAAGCGACAAAGCGATGTCATCCTCAAGATTACGTATCTTACTGATTCTCGTTCCCTCCGCAGGTACAATCTCGTATAGAGTGATAGTTGGACCTATTGTGGCTTGGATCTTACTGATTTCCACACCAAAATTCTTAAGAACGTGTATGATGCGCTCCTTATTAGCGTTTTGCTCTTCCATGTCTATTGTCGGAGATGCGCTGATGTCTGTCTTTGCTAATAAGTCAATCGTAGGATACTTGTAATTCTCGAGATCTTTGTGTGGATCATATGGAGCCAAAGAATCATCTTCACGAATGATATGACCAGTTCCAATCTCCGTGTCGTTCAAGGTTACGTCAAGATCAAGACTGTTCCTTGTTTCTTTCTCATCGAATGTGCCTGATGAGTTTTGTTTACTATAATCTTGCGTTTCTTCTTCAGAAGTAATATCGAGAGTCACAGTGTTACTCATGCCTTCCATATTTCTCGCAGACAAGGCTGCTGCAATTGCCAAAGCGTTGTCTTCTTCAGAAAGAACTTGGCTTGTTGTGTTGTCCTGACTTAATGTATCATCTTCGTTATTGTCTTGATTCACCACGTTGTCATGTGGATTGACGATAGTGAAATTGTCATCACCGACATTGTCTGTATTGTTCTCCACCACTCCATCTTCATTTTGTATTCCCTCATTTACATTTATGAACTCTGTAGGGTGATTAATACCATTTTCTGATACATCATTATGGATATTTTGGTTCGTTTCATTGACTGTATTGTCGAGTTGAGACTCTTCATTATTTTCTTCTTGGTATGGTGTATCTGCACTGACCTTTGCCATTTCTGCCTCTGCAGCTTGTCTCTCCTCGTTTTTCTTCTTTCTTTTCTCTTGCAGCTCACGTAAATAAGTAAATCTGAAGAAGGAACGAACCACCTCTACTGTTCTCTTACTTATATATGTCAAAAAGCATATTCCAGTGAATAAAATCATTGTCAATATTCCCGGTACGCCAATGACTTGTTTCAGGCTGTTATTTACTTTTATACCATGCATTCCTCCTAACTTCAAGAAAGAATTATCCATGAAAGGTAGATAATTTCCGACAAAAGCAAGGCAAATGCTAAGCCATAGCATGAACAAAGTTAAGAAGATGAAGCGTTTGAATAACTTCACCTGAAACACGTCCATAAGTCTGAAACCCAACATCAGCAAAAATGGTGGTATGATGAATGCGGAAAGTCCAAAACAGTCATTAATAAAGAAGAATGCTATTTTGGCTCCCAAAGTACCGCAAATATTCCTAACCTTAACAGTGTCATCCAGTATACTATCTGACTCCAACCATGAGTAATCGTAAGATCCTGTAATCAGATAGGAAATAAACGCAACAATAAGGAATAGTGCAGATAAAGTAATAGCAAGGCCTATTCCGAATAAGAATAGGCTTTGCTTTCCCAGACCCTCATACACATTCACGACAGAAGCACCATCGTCGGCCTCCGGTTTAAGTTTTGGGGGGTTATTTCGGGACGTTTTTCTATTATCAGTTTTATTGATAGCCATTAATGATTATGAGGATGTGATGAGATCAGCACTTAATATTAAGCTCCTTCACAATTGCACTAATCTCACCCATTGTTGTTATTCTGGCAGGAACCAAAGGAAGACGGAGCTCATTCTCAATAAGTCCCATACTGTTTAACATAGCTTTCACACCTGCCGGATTACCGTCGACAAACAAAAGTTTGAACAACTCTGTGAACTTATGATGTATAGTCAACGCATTAGGATAGTCACCATTGAGCGCAAGTCTTACCATTCTACTGAATTCCTTAGGTAATGCGTTTCCAATAACAGAAATCACACCTGCGGCTCCAAGTGTGATAAGCGGAAATGTTATTCCGTCATCGCCTGATATTACATCAAAGTCGTTTGGTTTATTCTTTATTATGTCATCGATCTGTGTGAAATTACCGCTGGCCTCTTTTATGGCAACGATATTCTCGCAGTCACGTGCCAATCTAAGAGTGGTTTCCGCTGTCATGTTGACACCAACACGTCCTGGCACATTATAAAGTACGACAGGAACAGGACTAGTTTCCGCAATAGTTTTGAAATGTTGATATAATCCCTCCTGTGACGGCTTGTTGTAGTAAGGACATACGCTCAGTATGCCGTCTATACCATTAAAGTCTGTGTGTTTTATTGTGTCAACAATAGCTGCGGTATTGTTACCACCCATGCCCAAAAGAATTGGAATACGGCCTTGTACCTTTTCCTTGACTATATCCTTGATATTATTTTTTTCCTCCTCAGTAAGACACGGAGTCTCTCCTGTTGTGGCAAGTATACATAAAAAATCAATACCATTAGATAGCTGATAGTCCAATAAACGTCTCAAAGCAGTGTAGTCTACTGCGCCATCTTTTGTAAAAGGCGTGATGAGGGCAATTCCTAAGCCTTTGAACTTGTTACGTGACATATTAAAGTTTATAGTTTACGATTTTGTTGCAAAAGTACTAATTTATCACGAAAAAACTATTACTAATAACATTTTTTTATGAACATAGTGTACATTTAGCTCAATGTTTAACAGCATTGCCTGTTTATGTGTCTCCTATCATTTTGAGAAATTCATTTTCGTCTATTATTTTAATTCCAAGGGTTGACGCTTTCTCCAATTTTGTCGGTCCCATACTTTCTCCCCCGAGTATAAAAGACGTCTTTTTGGAAATGCTGCTCACATTCTTACCGCCATTTTTCTCAATCATCTCTTTATACTCGTCACGTGAATGTTTTGCGAACACACCGCTTATCACTATACTTTTTCCCGCAAGAATGTCTGTGTTTCCTTTTTCCTCATCCTCCGACACATTCATACGTACACCCGCTTCTTTTAAGCGTTGAATAATCTCCACGTTGCGAAGATTTTTGAAATAAGTAACGATACTGTCTGCTATAATGTTGCCTACTCCATCAACATTGATGAGTTCTTCAAGATTGGCGGACATTAGTCTGTCCATACTTTTGAAGTGTCTGGCCAAAACCTTTGCTGTTGTTGCTCCTACGAATCGGATTCCTATAGCGAACACCACACGTTCAAACGGAACATTAACGGAATTCTTTATCGCATTTACGATTTTCAACGATGATACGGATCTGTTTTTGTTATTATTTGATATATCAGCGGCAGTAAGTTTGTAGAGGTCGGCAACATCATGTATTAGTCCTCTCTTGAAGAAATCATCCACAGTCTCAGGTCCGAGGCTGTCAATGTTCATTGCCGTGCGTGATATGAAGTGTTCAATTCGTCCTTTTATCTGAGGTGGGCATGCAGTATCGTTAGGACAATAATGAGCAGCCTCGCCCTCGTATCTTACCAGTGGCGCTCCACATTCCGGACATGTCGTAATGAATCGCACCTTAGGCATTTCTGCTGTTCTTTGACTTTTGTCTACACCCACCACTTTTGGAATTATCTCTCCCCCTTTCTCCACATATACCATGTCACCGATATGAAGGTCTAATTCCTCAATTATGTCTGCGTTGTGTAGAGACGCTCTTCTAACCTGTGTGCCGGACAATTGAACCGGGTCCATGTTGGCTACAGGCGTTATTGCACCCGTTCTTCCCACCTGATAAGACACCATGTTAAGTCTGGTGCACGCTCTCTCCGCTTTGAATTTGTATGCTATTGCCCATCTCGGACTCTTTGCTGTGTACCCGAGATGCCTTTGCTGTCTCAAAGAATTCACCTTTAGCACAATACCGTCAGTCGCCACAGGCAGATTCTTTCTTTCCTTGTCCCAATACTCAATGAAATCGAGTATCTCATCCACAGACCTACATAGTCTCATGCCCTCTGAAATCTTGAATCCCCACTTACGTGCTTCCAGCAGGTTTTGAAAATGATATCCATCTGTAGGAATGTTATCCCCCAAAAGATAATACAGATATGCATCCAGTTTTCTGGATGCTACCAGTTCTGACTTTTGTGACTTCAAAGTTCCGGACGCGGCGTTTCTGGGATTGGCGAAAAGAGGTTCTCCGTTCTTCTCTCTTTCTGCGTTCAAGGACTCAAAAGATGTCCATGGCATCAATATCTCCCCTCTAATCTCGAACTCTTGAGGGTAACCAGTGTTCTCTCTTAGTTTGAGAGGAATACTCTTTATGGTTCTCACGTTTGCAGTCACGTCGTCACCCTGTACTCCGTCTCCTCGTGTCACGGCTTGAGTCAATACACCGTCCACATAAGTGAGTGAGATACTCAATCCATCGTATTTCATCTCACAGCATATCTCGAAATCCTCACCTTCAAGTCCTTGTCTGACACGCTCATAGAAATCTCTCACGTCACCTTCGTTATAAGTGTTTGCGAGAGATAACATTGGATATTTGTGAGCAACTGTTTTGAATGACTGGCTCAAGTCGGATCCCACTCGTTGAGTAGGAGAATTCGGGTCGGCAAACTGAGGATAGAAATATTCCAAATCCTGCAGTTTGTTCATCATCTGGTCAAAGTCGAAATCCGAGATTGTAGGTTGGTTAAGTACATAATAATTATAATTATGTTGTTCCAAAGTCTTTCTCAGAATCTCTATCTCCTCTTTTGGGGTCATAACATTAATCCTCCATTAATTTTCTGTAACGTGTTCTTTTAGGCTCGTCAACACCAAGTCTCTTAGACTTATTGATCTCATAGTCTGTATATGAGCCTTCAAAGAACACAACCTCGCCATTTCCCTCAAAGGCAAGAATATGAGTACAAATTCGGTCGAGGAACCATCTGTCGTGACTGATGACAACCGCACATCCGGCAAAGTTCTCAAGTCCTTCCTCCAATGCTCTGAGAGTGTTGACATCGATATCGTTAGTAGGCTCGTCGAGCAGCAGCACGTTTCCTTCTTGCTTGAGTGCCATTGCCAAGTGTAACCTGTTTCTCTCACCGCCTGACAACACACCACATAACTTCTCCTGATCAGCTCCACTAAAGTTGAATCTACTTAAATAAGCTCTTACGTTCAAGTCTCTATTACCTATTCTTATAGTCTCGTTACCCTGACTTACCACTTGATAAACACTTTGGTCAGCCTTGATATCTTTGTGTTGTTGGTCTACATATGCGAGTTTCACTGTTTCTCCCACGTCAAAAGATCCAGAGTCAGGAGTCTCCAGGTTCATGATAAGTCTGAAGAGAGTTGTTTTTCCAGCACCGTTTGGTCCTATCACACCTACTATACCATTAGGTGGAAGATTAAAGTTGAGGTCTTTGAACAGAACCTTATCGCCAAAAGCCTTAGCCATATGGTGAGCTTCTATGACCTTATTTCCCAAGCGAGGTCCATTTGGTATAAATATCTCAAGTTTCTCCTCCCTCTCCTTCTGTTCCTCATTCAACATTTTGTCGTATGAGTTCAGACGAGCCTTACCTTTTGCCTGTCGTGCTTTTGGAGCCATGCGTACCCACTCCAACTCACGTTCAAGCGCCTTACGTCTTTTACTTGCAGTCTTCTCTTCCTGAGCCATACGTTTTGACTTTTGGTCGAGCCAGCTAGAATAATTTCCTTTCCAAGGAATACCCTCACCTCTGTCCAGTTCAAGAATCCACTCGCTTACATCATCAAGGAAGTAACGGTCATGTGTTACAGCAATGACCGTTCCCTCATATTGCTGAAGATGTTGTTCGAGCCAGTCTATTGACTCAGCGTCAAGGTGGTTTGTCGGCTCATCGAGTAGAAGCACATCTGGTTTCTGTAACAACAGACGGCAAAGTGCCACACGTCGCCTTTCTCCACCTGACAGATTGCTAACGCTCCAATCTCCCGGTGGGCATCGTAGAGCGTCCATGGCCCTGTCTAGTTTGCTATCTATGTTCCATGCGTCTGTAGCGTCGATGATGTCCTGCAGTTCAGACTGTCTCGTCATGAGTTTCTCCATCTTTTCCGGATCTTCATAATACTCTGGAAGTCCGAATTTCTCATTAATGGCGTCATACTCTCTGAGAGCGTCATAGACATGAGCCACACCGTCCATCACATTTTCCTTTACTGTTTTATTCTCGTCCAAAGCTGGTTCCTGTGGCAGATAGCCCACACTATATCCGGGACTCCACACCACCTCTCCTTGAAACTGTGTGTCCAACCCTGCTATAATCTTCATGAGGGTTGACTTACCAGCGCCGTTCAGACCGACAATGCCGATCTTAGCACCATAGAAGAAAGAGAGGTAAATGTTCTTTAGCACTTGCTTCTGGTTCTGCTGAATGGTTTTGCTAACGCCAACCATCGAGAAAATCACTTTTTTGTCATCTACCGTTGCCATAGGTTGTTGTTTTCTAAGCCATGTATCAAAGCTATTTGCATATTGCATCCTCGATACTTGTCTTTCTATTTAAATTCTTATTGATAATTATGATATAACATATTGTTAAACTGCCACACACACCATAGCATACTTTAACTCAACAAAGTTACAAAAAAGGTTTTAAATCGAGTTTGTTTTACATTATTTAATTACACTCTTATGTGGTGTAGAACATAAAAGTGTAATGATCTTGTGGACACCACACAATAAATAATAACACGGGCGAAAAACATGTTCTCGCCCGTGTATATCTTTTATTGACCAACAACGGTTTGTCTTTGTTTGTCTTCTCTGACAAACGCATTGATGTACATTCGCATCATATCTATTGCCTGCACGTTCTGTCCTCCATTCGGGATAATTATGTCGGCATATTGTTTTGTAGGCTCAATGAACTCATCGTGCATAGGTTTCAGAACATTGCGGTATTTGTCGATAAGCATCTCAAGCGGGTGTCCTCTCTCGGCGGTGTCTCTCACAATCACTCTGAGTAATCGTTCGTCAGATCCGGCGTCAACGAATATCTTGAGGTCCATCTGTTCTCTAATACTTTTGTCATACAGAGCCATGATACCCTCCACGATAATCACCTCTTTCGGCTCGACATGAACAGTGTCATTGAGTCTGGTACAAGTAAGATAAGAATATGTCGGTTGTTCGATAGCTCTTCCCGCTTTCAGTTCAGCGATGTGTTTGGCTAACAAGGTCCAATCGAAAGCGTCAGGATGGTCGAAATTTGTCTTCTTTCTCACATCCAAAGGTAAGTGCGACTGATCATTGTAATATGAGTCTTGTGGAATCACCGCTACAGTGCTTTCCTCCAGACTCTCAAGTATTTTGCGAACGACAGTTGTTTTACCAGAACCTGTTCCGCCTGCGATACCAATTATCAACATAATATTTTAAGCTTTTATTTGAAATATCTTGATTTCAATTCTGTTAGTAGTCATGTTTGTGTAAAGACGATGTAGTCTTTATAACTCCTGACGAATCTGTTCTATGAGCGGCAGGAGAGCTTTTTTCACAGCCTTATCATTGAGTTGATGCTCTCCGTCGAAACGAATAAGGTGGTCAGAAAGATAATTCTTCTTGAATATCGGTTCTGCGTTCGAAACAGTTTTGTCAAACATTCCGACGAGACACCAACAAGTGGATTGCTGTTCCTTGGTAATACCTTTGAACTGCTGGCGCTCCATCTGGTTGTAATGCTGTATGATATCTTTTGTTATCTTAAACGTCTTGGCGCCATCGTATCTGCCGTTGAAAAATTTATGTTCACCCGTTTTCAGCCCTTTTGACATCGTTGACATGTTAAACGCGGGGTTGACAAGAATACGTCTGTAGTCACGCATCTGTTGCGCATACATACCTCCCATACTTGTGCCGACAATCAGGTCGGGTGACTCCTTGCTGACATATTCCTTGAGGTAAGGAAGGGCTTCTTCCGGGTCGACGGGAATATCTGGCGCCACGATTGTGTCCTCAGGCAAAGAGTTACGTAGAATCTCTACTGTTCCGCTTGCGTGTGAGGAACCGAATCCGTGAAAATATATAATCTTCATAATCTTCTATTTATATACAAGTCATTAAAGTTTCAGAAGAGCTTCATCTGTTCTTCTTCAAGAAAATGTGATGGTCTATGCAGTCCGGCAATTCTTCCTGATAGTGAGTCACCATTATCATTGTTTTGTCGTTACGTTTACAGAATGCTTCGATAATGTCTTTTACCAGTCTTCTGTTCTTCATGTCAAGTCCGTGTAAAGGCTCGTCAAGAATAAGCAGTGACGGGTCTTTCACAAAAGCCCTTGCGAGCAGTACGAGACGTTGCTCACCTGAGGAGAGTTTCAGGAACGTAGTGTCTTTATACTTCTCAATGCCGAAGATGGTCATCCAGAACTCACATATTTGCTTTTGTTCAGACTTCGTTTTTTTGTACAGTCCTGACGTGTCGTTCAGTCCACTTGCTACAATGTCAATAGCCGGAATGTCTCGCATATATGCCCGGTGCATCTCCGGCGACACATATCCTATTTTCTTTTTAATATCCCAGATACTCTCACCGGTACCGCGTTTATGGTCGAACAATATTATGTTATTCGAGTACGCTTGCGGGTTGTCGGCACACACGATACTCAGCAATGTGCTCTTACCAGATCCATTCTCACCGCCGAGAGCCCATCTCTCACCATTTCTCACAGTGAACGACAAGTCCTTCAGGATAGTTCTGTCTCCGTATTTGATGTTGACATTGTCAAACTCGATTATATTCTTTGTACCTTTTGCCGACACAGTGCTTACCTGTTCCTTGTATGGCAGGTCAGCTATCATCTTTTCTTTTTCTTTTGTCAAGACATGTGCGGGTGGTGCAGGTTTAGTGCGGTTATACTCTTCTATAGACACCTTATCCTTCATCTCCATGTTGTCCATGGCTATCACATGTGTGATGAATGAAGGGATATCGTCAGTCTTTGACAATACGAGTATGATGAGAATGTTGGTTTCTTTCACGAGAGTGTCAAGAAAATCATGTAACTGTTTTCTTGCGTTCACGTCGAGTCCGATGAAAGGATTATCCATGATTAGCACTCGAGGGTTAGACAGCAGAGTCTTTGTCAACTGCAGTTTACGCAACTCACCGCTGCTCAGCATGACAACCCTTTTGTCCAGCAACTGGTCGATATGAAAAAGAGAGAAGAGACGGTCTTTCATCCTGTTGAGCTCAGAACGTAATTCCACTCGCATACGTTCCTCCTCTTCCAATCTCTGGTTTCTCTGCTCTTCGCTCTCATCACGTACAAGAAACTTGTCAAAAACACTCTTTCTGGTCAGCCCCTGTTCCGCCGTGCTGAAAGCTTGTGAGAGAATGTCACCGACAGTCGGAGCTTCATCCACGTCATTCTGGTTCCATCTCTGTTGATAGTAATATTGTCCGTCCGCTGTTCCGTAGGAGTCACGGAATGTCACGTTTTTAATATTGTCACTCACCATTTTAGCCTTGCTCGGGTGAAAATCATACGTGACGTCATTCATCATTAACGCATGCGCACCGGTAATTATGTCGACAAGCATGGTTTTTCCAGAACCGTTATCTCCGACAATGGCTATTTGCTCACCTGTCAAAATCTCAAGATTAATTGGATTCTTCAACTTATACAACGGATGTCTGGCTACTCCATTTTTTATCTCAATGATTTTCCTCATAAGACTACATTTATGGTCTTAAAAATTCCTGTAACGATCAATACTTTAACGTATCCCAAAAAGGTTCTTGCCTTTTCTTGTGTAATGTTAAATTTACGCAAAGTTATGGATTTTTATTAAATAATTATTTCACTTCACCCAAAATAACTAATTTTGTTTTTATTTCATGAGATGAGAGATTACTATTTGACATTGATATTTTTGTCGTTTGTTTCACGTGCGTCATTAGCACAGGACAACGCGGTCTATGTGAACAATCTTAAAACCATTCAATTATCCGTAGATGATGAATGGGGGGAACCACCAGTCTTTGTCCTTGGCTCATCAAGTTATGTGTCTATCTCGTTCGACGACCTGAAACACAACTATGAGAGGTATTATTACACTATTACTCATTGTAACTCGGACTGGACTCCTTCCGACTTGAACAGGAATGAGTATATGGACGGTTTCGCTGATAACAGAATAGATGATTATGAGCAGAGTATGAATACGCAGATGGACTACAATCACTATTCATTCACCATTCCTAACGATGACGTGCAGCTGCTTGTAAGTGGTAATTATAAAGTTAACATCTTTGTGGACGGTGAGGACGAGCCGTGTGCTACAGCTTGTTTCAGTGTCATTGAGCCACATGTTTCCGTAGACATTTCCGTCTCTGGCAATACTGACATTGACACATGGGCACATCATCAGCAAGTGGATTTCTCCGTAAACTATTCCGGCTATAGCACACGTAATGTTATCGACGAGTTCAAGCCTGTCGTTGTTCAGAACAGAAGGTGGGACAATCATGTGGAGGATGTCAAACCCACATACCTCAAGGTAAACCAGCTGGTGTATACACACAACAAGAGTCTGATTTTCGAGGCGGGCAACGAGTATCGTCGTTTTGAGATTCTCAACGAGTATGTGCCTACTATGAGGATAGATAAGATAGAGTATTTCAATCCTTATTATCACGCCACGGTGGATCAGGATGAGCAGAGAAATAGTTATCTGTATGACAAAGACCAAGACGGACGTTTTTGGACAAGAAACAATGACAACGTGAACAACGACACGGAGAGCGACTATTTCATCACTCATTTTTCCCTCTCCACTCCTCGCATCGCAGGCGGTGAGGTGTACTTAAACGGTGAGCTCACAAACAACAGACTATCAGAAGAGTACCGTATGACCTACATTGATATCAGTCATTGCTACGAGATCGCTATGCCGTTGAAACTGGGCTCATATAATTACCAGTATCTTTTTGTCCGAGACGGTGAGACAAAAGGAAGCACACAGCCAACGGAGGGAAATTTCCATCAGACTGAAAATGAATACTACGTTTATATCTACCATCGGCCGTTCGGAGAACGTTACGACAAACTGGTCGGATTTAATAAAATAACAACTGAAAAGTGAAATATTCCAGATACCTTATACTTTTATTCCTACTTATATTCTTCACCACATCCTTTGCTCAGTCTAATCCGGAAAAAGATGTGAGAGACAGTGTTCACTCCTATTTCGAGCGTATTGCGGAAAACAGTCCGATAAAGACCAGATACAAAAACACAGAATGCCATGTTGACTCTGACAGCATGATGGTTCGTGTCATCATAGATGATTGCATCAAAGAGTTATGTTTCACACATGACATGACAAAACACCTGTATGATGATGTCAGGAGATTCCTGCCTCACGAATGGAGAAACTACAAACTACATATCATATCCGGTAACTTACCATTGGAGGAACTTGTACCTAATTTCTTCAGGGATGACAAACGTCACTATAACCAGGACAGGTTGCTGAAGAAGGAATACAGTGGTAATCCTTGGGTTAGAAACATCTCTCGTCCCTACTCTATCAGCAAGGGTTTGGAAGGTATACATATCGCACTGTGGCAGAGTCATGGCAAATATTTCAAGAACTCAGAAAAGAGGTGGAGTTGGCAACGACCTAACATGTTCTGCACTAATGAAGACTTGCTCAGCCAGACTTTCGTCATACCTTATATTATACCGATGTTACAGAACGCGGGTGCCGTGGTGTTCACCCCGCGCGAGAGAGATTGGCAAAACAACGAGATAATAGTGGACAATGACGTTGACTCCAACGACGGCTTATATTCTGAGAGTTATAATCTCGCCACGAAGAATATCCATAAATGGAAAACGATGAACCAAACAGGCTTCGCAAAATATAAGGATATATATGAGACATGTGACACTCCCTTCATTGACGGCAGCTCTCGTTACGTGCAGTCCACGACCATAGAAGGTGGTAACGCTTATGCCCAATGGACTCCGTCATTACCAGAAGGTGGACGATATGCTGTCTACGTATGCTATCGCAGCTACGCCAACAGTGCAGATGACGCTTGTTATACGGTATGTCATAAAGGCGGAACGACAAAGTTCAAGGTTAATCAGAAGATTGGTGGAGGCACATGGGTCTATTTAGGCACTTTCGACTTCGACACGGGGTTGAGCAAAAAAGCATGTGTCATCCTGTCCAACTACAGCGCCAAGAAATCCATCATATCTGCCGACGCTGTACGTTTCGGCGGAGGTATGGGAAATGTTGTTCCGGAAAGTGAGAATAAGGATTTACCACAAAGTGGACTGCCGCGATGGGCAGAAGCCGCAAAATACTCCACATTTTGGTACGGCATGCCTTACATGATACACACAGGAGGCTTTGGAATTGATGAGTACAAGAATGATATTAGCAGTCGCTCAAAAGCGATTAATTACATCAGTGGCGGCTCAATGTTCAATCCCTCACAGAAAGGTCTTAGGGTTCCGTTCGAGGCTACCATTGCCTTCCATACAGACGCTGGATATCACAAAAATGACAGCGTGTTCGGCTCATTGGCTATCTATAGGACTGAGTTCAACGAAGGAAAGACTGGTGCCGGACTCGACAGATATGTCAGCAGAGATCTCGCGAGCATTTTGCTGACTAACCTGAAGCATGATTTGAGACGATACGACTGGAATATACGCCAGTTATGGGACAGAAACTACGGAGAGGCGCGAGAGCCGATGACACCAGCATGTATCCTGGAGATGCTGTCGCATCAGAATTTCAAGGACATGAAACTGGCGTTCAATCCTCATTTCAAGTTCGACTTTTGCCGTTCTGTCTATAAGAGCATCGTTAAGTTTATCTGCACCGAACACAGAAAACCCTACGTCATACAACCCCTACCCGTCCGTGAGTTCTCTATTAGTCTGAATGAGAACAAGGGAACGGCGGAATTGTCCTGGAAAGAGACTAAAGATGTGGATGAGCCAAGTGCCAAAGCAGCTCAGTATGTGGTTTACACACGTGTCGGAAACGGCGGATTCGACAATGGCACTTTAGTCAGTGACAACAAATGGTCTGTACATCTTTTGGATGATGTGCAATATTCTTTCCGTATCACAGCTGTCAATCAGGGAGGTGAGAGTTTCCCTTCTGAGACGTTAACGGCATATAAAGCGTCAGATAACAAGGGTACGATTCTTATCGTCAACGCCTTTAACAGACTCGACGCTCCATATATCATCGATGAGGATACCAGGTGCGGCTTCGATTTAGACCGTGATCCGGGAGTACAGTATGGACTGTTCGCTGGTTTCTGCGGCAGACAAAAAGTGTTCGACAAGACGAAAATAGGAATTGAAAGCTCTGACGGATTGGGATATAGCGGCGATGAGTATGAGGGTAAACTGATTATGGGTAATACATTCGACTATCCTTACGTACACGGAAAAGCTATTAAGAGCCTGAGAAATCACTCGTTCACTTCATGCAGTGTGGAGGCTTTTGAAAAGAGTAATGTCGATACCGACGGTTACTTCATGATTGACATCATTTATGGAGTACAGAAAGACATTAACAAACAATGCACACAACTGATTGAGCGATACAGGAAGACTGGCGGTAACGTTCTGGTCAGTGGTTCTAACATCTCTGACGTGTTGAGGTCTGTCGACAATGGAAACGTAAGTGTCAGTGAGATGATTGATGACAAACAGGTAACTGGAGTGAGCGGCAGCAACACATCATTTGAAATATACAGAGAAATGAATGAGCATTGTTATCCTGTACCTTCTCCTGCTGTCCTGCAATCAGGCAACAAGAGCTTTCCTATGCTAACCTACAGCGATGGAAGAGTAGCTGGCGTCGCTTCAAAGAAGACACAAAATTCCTTCGACAACAAGAATGGTATGTACATAATATTTGGTTTCCCGATTGAGTGCATCTCGGAGCAGAGTCAAATCAACCGACTAGTCAAAGGTGTAGTAAGGTATTTTGAGTGACATACCCCCATGAATGTGTAATGACGAAAAAGGCTCATTGACTTCCGATATCCCTTTTTCGTCATTATTAGTTTAAAGAACGATAACTTATATCTAAATGCTTGACAATGAAAGATTAAAAGCCTATTTTTTAGTTGACAGAAAACAAAATGACAGAGTGATTGGAACTTAACCAAATTACTTATTTAACCCTCGAGATTTTATTGTCCTAAACTCCTCTTTTTCCGTTGACACGCGACAACAGAAAAATGATTTCTTAAATTTTCCCGTGTCTTATCCGGCGTCTGAAAATCTCAGGTTAGGACGCTGAAAAGTTCAGGTTAGGATTTTTAAATTCTCAGACCTGCGTATAGACTACAACCTAACCTGAGAATTTTAAAAAAGACACCTAAGATTTTTAAATATATTATATTAAGATTATCAGTAAGTTAACTTAATATTTCACAAAAACAGGCATAGGAAATTAGATGATAAGACAAATTGTCCGTTATTCCACTTGTTTTTTCACAGTTTAATAGTACTTGCCGACATGCTTCTTGTTCTTACAACCATAGTCCCCTACTCTATTAAACGAATATCATAGAGTAAGGGAACTCAATATCAATCAAGATAGTATGTCAGTATACCACCAGTTGTTTATGTGCGTAAAAGGACTGTGGTCCCCTGTATTTTATTTTGCTTCCACAAACAAAGTCTTAATACCCTTTATCTTTTGTCCTTTCATCAAGTCTATGGAGGCGGAAAGCACGTTTCGTTTGACTGCGACAAAACATTGATGTTCCTTGACATCGATACGTCCCACGTCATCACGAGTCAGTCCACCGACTTTACATACAAAGCCCAACACGTCCATCTTGGACAACTTGTCTCTCTTTCCTTTTCCGATGTATATCGTTCCCCACTCGGATTTCATGATGTCTGGAAGATTTCTCGGAATATGAAATTCAGGTGTGTTCTTATCCATATATTCAGGCACCACCTCGTCTTCATGGAGAATGATATATGCGTGGCCTTCGGACTGCCAGCGGGCTGTACGTCCGTTTCGGTGTATATAAGCATCCTCGTTTAGTGGTAAATGATAATGGACAATATTGTCTATCTCAGGAATGTCTAATCCTCTTGCGCTCAGGTCTGTACTTACAAGCACGTTTGATGTGCCGTTGCCGAACTTGTAGATGGACTTCTCTCGGTGTTCCTGGTCCATGGCTCCATGAAACATCTCGCATGACACACCATGCTCTTTCAAGAATTGGTATGTTCTTTCCACTGCCTCACGATAATTGAGAAAGACGATGGTTCTTTGCTGTCGGAAGACGCGCAGAAGACAGAGTAATGTCTCGAGTTTGTCTTTGACAGGTGAATGCACGATATTAGTGGAGATACGTGAGCTGACCTGTTCTCGTAAATCAAGATAGTCCATTCTTACGGTTTTTATAGCTTTGCCGTTTCTCTTTTTATCTGTGTCCACACCTACAAAAGATGGTATTTTGTCCGAGTCTGTCGCACTGAGCAATATTCGTCTTTTTATCAAAGGCATCAACCCTATAGCATGACGCATCTCATCGAGAAATCCGAACTCCAGACATTTGTCGAACTCGTCCAGCACCACAGTGTTGATAGCGTCCGGCTCTATATTACGCTTTTCCAGATGATCCACAAGACGGCCTGGCGTGGCGATGACGATGTGCGGCTTGACTCCTGTCAGCGTCCTGTGCTCTTCCATAGCAGGACGTCCACCATAGCAACTCACGCTTCGTATGCCACTTTTCATCTGACGTATCACATTGTCTATCTGTAACGCTAATTCTCGTGAAGGGACTATGACAACAGCCTGTACGCGCTCGTCGTCTATATTTATCTCTGACATTACCGGAAGCAGATAAGCGAGTGTCTTACCTGTTCCTGTCGGAGATAGTAGTATAATGTCTGATCCGTCGGCAAACACAGCCATCGACTTCTGCTGCATCTCATTCAGCTGTATTATACCGAGTTTTGTTATTGCTTCTTGTATTTGAAATCTATTCATCCGATTCTGTATTTCTATTTAACTAACACTTTCTTTCCGTTAATGATGTATACGTTGTTTCCACGTAACTTATGACAAGTCTGTCCGTTTATCTCATTAATCTGTTTCTCGTTGTTTTCTTTGTGGAGACCAGATATGGCTGTGGCGTCACCAATTGTGAAGTATATCACATGGCTGTCCGAGCCATCTAAGTTATAACTCACACTTGTAGAAAGGTATTGTGAGGGAAACTCCACTTTATAGTACTTATCCCTTTTTAGTCCGTAAATGTCAAATGTGTAATTGTTTGTCTCACCTACGTTCAGCTTGACGCTACTGATAATCACGCTCGACTCTTTCTCCCAATTGTCACTTCCGTCACTGCTGCTGTAAAGTGCGCCGTAAACGCTTCCGCTGTATGCCGCTGTACCTCTGTTTGTGAGATTTGTCGACATGCTAGTTGAGCTGTTGTCGTCAATGAAGTGATATCTCTCTCCGTTCAAATCTAACACTCCGTTTTCTGCGGTGAGCTGTAATGATCGTAATGACAGGTCTGATAAAGAAGCGTACACGTTTGTCACAGCGCGAGCCAATGTGTTCAGCTCACCATCTGTCGCCACGATGTAATTGGTTCCCTTGTTAGTAATCTCCTTTGTGAAGTTAAAGTCGACAGTGCTTCCAGGTTTTACTGTCGTCTTGGTGTCGTTGCAGAAGGCGTTATTCAGATAACTCGGATAGTTGTCCGTGGTGCCGGAAAACAGGTATACTCCTGAGAAGTTGCAGTCCGAGTTATTCTTGACTCTTAACGTGTACTCGACTGTCTCATTGACAAACAATGTGTCTTTGACGAAGAGGATTACTTCGAGCGGGCTTGGATACAGTCCAACCAATGCCATCTGGCTGTTGTGGTAACCATTCATTCCATTCGTGAGATTGGTCGTGTAATATCCGTCATATTCTCCCGCCCATCCGAAATTGAAATAGAACAGATCATCTGAAGACCGATAGCCATGTATTACTGTGGCGTGTCCTGACTTCTCATCATCCGTGCCTCCATAAAGTACGGGCCTGCCCTCTTTCAGCTCTTCATATATCACGTTTGTCCAGTCTTCTTGACTGTATTTGCTTCTTTCCAGTACCTTACCACCACACATTCCGAAGAACGTTGATAGCGTATATGGTAGTCTCTCGATTTTTCCTGACGTGTTTTTTGTGCTGTAGCTTAACATATTGGCGGCTCCCAAGGCGAACACGAGGTCGGCGACGGCTTTTCGGCTATCTTCTGTATCTTCGTCTGTATACTCATCTTTAATTAATGACCAATTGATCGGGGTGCCTTTGGCATATGAGTTTGTAACGGAAATTCCGTTTTTCAACTGATATGTTGGTGTCGTGGATAATAACGCATTTGGCAATTTGTCACGCCAGTAATATAATATTTGTCCCGCGGCAATGGCTACGCATCCTGCCGGTGTGGCTTTTCCGGATGACGTGTGCGGACAGCAGTCATTATAAGGTGATCGCTGGTTCCAGTGTGACGTGATAAATGGTGACACATCGTTTCTGTCTGACGCAGCTCTTCGTCTATTCTTGTTGATGTTCGCTTGCTCGATATTGTTTGTGTCGATGCTGTCTTCAACGACACCTTGGCAATAATCAAGGTAGGACGACAATAACGGCGGAATATTTCCTTCGTCCCAGTCTCCATGCTCTGTATAACCTATGACTGCAGGGAGTCTGTCATCACCAGCAATGATGACGATTCCTTGATTCTCACCTCGGCTGAACACGTAGTATGGACGTATGTCATCATTTACGCTTACTATCGATGACTTGGACTTCCTTGCTGATGATGCGCCGACAAGAACCAGGGCTTTATCTTGTACAGCATATCTTTTCGCTATGGCAAATGCCTGTTCTTTATCTACAGATACGGCAAAACTATGATCGACAGCGAGCATTAACACAGCTGTAAGCATTAAAGTCTTGTGTGTTATTCTTTCTATTGACATACTACAATCTTTTATCCGTTAACATTGTTGTGCACAAAAACTCAATGCTGAATAGTATGAGATATGACACACTACTGATTATGTCTACCTTAAAATATTATTTGCAATAGATATTGTCTCTTGAATTTTATCCTTGCAAATTTAATGAATAAAACTCTTATAATCATTATATTTGTATTTAATTATATCCTAACGAAAAATGTTGAATAAAAAAAATGAGGTGATATTGTTTGTTTTCAGTGTATTTATACTGAACGCTATGCTCAAAGGGGTAACATTGTGCATAATCTGGTTATTCCGGATTTTTGGGATGCCGCAGCTTTATGTCTTGTACAGTGGTCTTCACAATGTGGCAAGATGGCGTTTTTATATTGTCTTGCTTGTTTGCACTGTTGTTAGTATAGTCAGAATTTTAAGACTGAGAAACAAATAAGGTGTGAATGTGACTGTGGAAAAAGGATGAAATAAAAAAGGATTTGTAAGTTGTCTTACAAATCCTTTTCTGTTATCTGCTTGCCATTTCTGAGTACTTACGCATCACACGCCTGTAGTATCCCTCTGTGGCTCTTTTCCTATTCATACATCTCACATCTCCTGAACACCAAAGTCTGATGGCTTTTTCCATGTTGCCTTCTTTGTTGTAGTGTTCCTGATAGACGATGAACATCTCTATCGACTTCTGCTTATCATAACGATCATTGTAAGTGTATGCCTGAGTTCCGAGAATCTGGTTGCACTGACGTACGAGAATCTTTGAAATCTGAAGATAACCTACATAAAGGCCATTCTTTGACACAATATCTGGACGTCCTTCGCTCTCTACCTGAGCTATAGCCTCTACTACTGCTCCCCATTTCTTTTCTAAATCAACCTCTTGTGCGGAAACTGTCACACTGACAAAAATCATTAATAATAAAACTAAGTTTCTTCTCATAGTTAACTGTTTAAGTTAATACTAGCTTTGACTCAACACAATTAATACTTAATTTCTCCTAAACTCAACACTAAATGTCAAAGCGTTAACAATCTCTATGCAACGAACCGTCGTTGCGTTTTTATGATGAACATTATTTCTAAAACAATGCAAAGGTAAGCATAATCTGCGAGATGAGCAAACCTTTTAACACTTAAGGGGTTTTTATGACCTTTTTTAACAAAATCAGGAGGGAAAAATCCTTCCTCCCTCCTGATAGCTAATTATCTGTATTTTATGTAATTACTACTGAATCACAATCTTCTTTCCATTCTTGATATACATTCCACTCTTACTCATATCATTAACTTTGACACCATGAATAGAATATATGTATCCGTCATTCTGATATATAATCTCATCGTCCTGTGTGACATCCGAAACTGATGTTGGGATAGCGTCTTGTGAAGCTTCCAATAATGTCAGTTTGAAGTCGTCTGCCTTATACCAAGAACCTGACTTGACACCGATGACAAGGCTACCGGTATCGCTGCCATCGTCCGCAAGAACGTATACGCTGTCAACTACGGCTTCTGTCAGATAGTGAACACCAAAGGCGTGTGCTGCTACCGTCGTTTCTTTGTCTCCAGCATAGAGTGTAATGCTGTTACCCTCACTTGAGCCTAACAATGCTGTCACTCTGTAGCAGCCAGGAACAAGACCGCTGACAGTCTGACTTATCTCAACACCAAGTGTGTCGTTCTCGTTTGTCTCACTATTTATGTATACATAATAGTTATAAAGTAAATATGATCCGTCTATGCCTGATGCGTAATATGTTAATGTGGAGTTTGCACGCGCCTTGGCTACAGTTGTTCCCGCATCTCCCTTAACGGTCTTACCAATAGTCCATCCTGTCGTTGAGCCATTGCTTAACTCAAATGAAGGATTATTTATATAAGAGGTGTAGTCAATTTTAACGCTCTGATTTGCATTTACAGTACGCTTGTACTCTTCTGTGAGTTCAAGAAGGCTTGCAGCGTAATTCTTGATGCTTGTCGCATTGGTCAATGTTGATTCTTCTCTATTGGTGAATTCTTTCTCCGCGTCTTTTATAGCGGCAAGCAAGCCATCGTATGCGGCCTGTGTCGTTATGCTCTTATACTTCTCCAACACTTCCCATGCGTTGTTTATATTGATGGCAAGTGTGAGGTAAGCAGGATCTAACAACAACATTGAGTACGCTCTGAACTTGTTCTTTGTTTTTGAGTCATAGAAATATCCTCTCAAGGCTTCAACAGATGTGCCTTCGTCTACAGGTACGAAATACTGAACCTCGTCATCATTGACAAGTAAAGCGCCTTCTGGTGTCGTTGTATTAACGTATGTTCCGACAATTGCCGTGTCAGGATTTGCTTTGACTACTGCGCTCACGTTGGCGTTCTCACCAAACAACTTGTTATTGTCGACAGAAGTCGTCATGACAAGATAAGTCTTTCCTGCTTCCAAAACAGAGCAGTCTGTGGTCTTGTTGTTGATTCCTAACGTGCTATGACCGTCAACAGAACGAGCAATAACACCATTGTGTATCTTGGCGTCAAATGGAACTGTCAGGAGATACCACTGAGCTGCATTATCTCCGATTGTTATCTCTGCACTCTCAGCCGTGAAGTCGTACATCGGAACGAAGTCATATCCCGGAGTCAAAGACAAATACTCACACACTCCAGCTTTAACTATATTCTTTCCTTTTGACTCAGAATCGTCTGCAACATAATACAATGCGTTAGGATTAACATTGTCATCTGGCACGTTTGACACACCTGTCACGTTTGTAAGGTCTATTGACGTATGTGTCTTGTACTTTGAGTTTGTGAGTATCGTCGTACTATTGAATGTGGCGTAATCCCAATGACCTGCGCATTTGATAACGTTGTTGTCAAAGCTTTCAACCGTCAGGTCAGAACCTTTTAACACGAAATAAGCAACGGAGTCGGTCTGTTCGTCGTATACAAACTCATACTTTCCTAACGTTGTTGAAGAGCTTTTCTCAACAACAGCTTTATAATATATGTCTGTATTGAGCGCTGTGATAACAAATGGATAATCTGTTGTCGATGCCGCGTCAAGTACGACTCCGCTGACAGAGTTTGTCGTACCCTCGTCCCAGTTAACGCCATCAGTACTGCTCATCAGCTTGTATCTTAATACACCATTGTAAGAGTAATTGCTGTTGTTTGTCACGTTAAATCCGAGGGAAGCCTTGCTTGTGTTATAAACAACAGTATACTCGTGGTCACCAGCATTGATTTTATCAGATGAGCCGTTCACAACAAATTTGTTGAATGTTAAATCATGATTAACATATTCTGATGTGACTTCTGATTGTGCCAACACGTTGAGGTCAGCATCTGTCACATATATATAGTCGTCCCTCATAAAGCCCCCTTTCCCGTTCATGCATACGCATAGCGAGAATTTGCAAAACACAATGACTGATTGTCAAGCCTATTTT
>CALCEL010000041.1 GCA_937900485.1 uncultured Prevotellaceae bacterium | reverse complement strand
CCACTGGTAATAAAGAGGTTGGGCATGGATAGGTCGTGTTTAGCGGACAGTAATAGTTTATAATTGATGTGTGAGTTATTTTCTCATGATATTTTTGAAGAATGTGAATGACGTTACGTTTTTGTGATTTATCAAAAAATGTTTAATTTGTCTTTATTGTGTTAAGGAAGACTAAAAACACCCGCAATCGTGTCGAGTGGATTAAACGATGATGACGATGTTGCGTCATACAATCAGTTTTCCAAAGGACGTGAGTCCTGAGTAGTGTTAGTTAGGTTAAATTCCGATGTTTGTTTTCCTTAAATATTGGGACAGGTTAATAATTTATAATATCGTTTTTCATTAGTTAATTGAAATTCCGTCGTTGTGAAACGACGGAATTTTTCGTTATTGACGTTCTATGTCCGCAAGGACAAGACGTATCTCGCCGTAGGTGTAGTCCTCAGGTAGTAAATCCTTCAGGTCTGTCAGCGAGTAGGTCTGTCGGAACTGTGCGGCCTTGGAACGTATGAGAGCCTGGTGTTCTTTGCTTACCAGTGTGTCGATATCAAGGTCGCCGCTCTCCACGAATTTCGCCAGATGGCTGTCTATGGTTCCTGTTGTCAGTCCTCTTGTCTTCGCAATCTCAGCGATGGTCATACCATTCTTGAACATCTCTAACGTGGTGGCTTGTGACTCACCTTTAACCCTTTTCTCTTTCTTCTCTTTGGTTGTTGACTTCGTTTTTTTGTTTTTCTTTTCATCGACGCCATTGTCTTTACCGGCATTCAGTGTTGCGTTAGCCTTTGCGTTGAGATAGTTCTTTATGCTGAATCCCTCTTTGCGTACTTTGTCGAGCACACTATTCTTTATGAAGAATGAATTTTTGAATGTGCTGAGAGCGTTGTTGTATTGCTTTGACACAGTCTTGTTGTCAATCCTTATTGCGCTGTCTGATAATACAGGTGATAGGATTTCCCTCATCGTCTTGTGAAAATAATCTGTGGCAGCTTTTACCCTCTCGTTCATCAGGTTGGAGTATACTCCGTCCTTGGCAGATATGTTCACATATTGAATTCTGAATTTTTCCGCTACGTCGTATATTTTCTCCCTGAGCATCTCGACGCTGTTTTTCAGTGATCCCAGATAATGTGGGTATTGTCTATACAGGTGCTCGTCCACGACACGTGTCAGATATTTCAAGTCTCTATACAGCGTTTCAAACGAGAACATCTCATTCATCAGTGTCAGGTGATATTGGGTACGTAGATTGTCGATGTTATTCTCGGCGTATCCAATATCTTCTTTTCTACCGTTCACATATCTGTTGATTGTTGTGTCCGTGACGATAGCCTGTCTGCTCAGAGGTTTTGCGAGAATCAGTCCGTCCAGTGTCCTGCATCTGCTCAGTGCCACGTACGTCTGTCCATGTGCGAACGAGCTGTTGATGTCGAGAACAGCGTGGTCGAAGGTGAGTCCTTGACTCTTATGAACAGTTATCGCCCATGCCAGTCTCAGTGGATATTGTGAGAACTTACCCTCGGTTTCCTCTTTGATCTCGTTGGTTTCGTTGTCTATGACATATTTTGTGTTCTCCCATATTCCTCTCTCTACGTTGACGGTAGTACCGTCCTCCTTACACCATACCATGATCTTGTTTTCGTCGACGTGTTTGACGATTCCTAGTTTTCCGTTGTAGTATTCGTTACTGCCTCCTGGAGCGTTCTTGATGAACATGACCTGTGCGCCGTCTTTTAGTTCGAGCGCCACCTCTGCCGGGTAGCTGGACTCAGGGAAGTTGCCTTCCACCTGAGCGTTAAAAATCTTTGACGGTGTCTTCAGACTCTTAAGCCTTGCCTCGTTATAGGAGTCAGCCATATTATTATGTGTCGTCAGTCTAATCCAGTCCTCTTTGTCTGACGGGACGAAGTCAGGGATGTACCTTGTATTCAGTAGTCTCAGTGTTTCATCATCTGCGGTATTCTCCCTTACTTTTGCGAGCAGGTCGATGAAAACCTGGTCTTTCTGTCTATATATGTGGGTCAGTTCCAGTGTGACATACCTGAGATTCTTTATAGCATGGCTGGAGAAGAAGTAAGGAGAATCGTAGTACTCGGACAGTAACTTCCATTCGGAGTCTCTGGTGACAGGAGACAGCTGATGTAAGTCTCCGATCATGAGCAGTTGAACTCCGCCAAACGGCTTATCAGATGCACGGTATTTCCTTAGCTCCTCGTCGATGGCGTCCAGCAAGTCGCATCTGACCATTGACACCTCATCGATGATGAGCAGGTCTAGCGTCTTTATGATATTCTTTTTCTCCTTGTTGATACTGTAGTATGTCTTTCTGCTAATCTCTTTTCCGGGAATATTGATTCCTATTGGCAGTTGAAAGAACGAGTGAATGGTCTGTCCCTTGGCATTGATGGCCGCCACGCCTGTTGGCGCCAGTACCACCATACGTTTTGGTGTCCTTTCCCTGAGGTGTCTTAGAAAGGTAGTCTTACCTGTTCCGGCCTTGCCTGTGAGAAAGACAGACATGTCAGTCTCAGTTATCAGCCTCCAGGCCATCATCATTTCCTTGTTGTCTGTGTAATGACTTTCATTTTCTTTGATATTCTCCATAGGTGAATTTGTTTGATAGAAGTCGGCAAATAATTCTGCCGTGTGTTTACAAGATAAATTCCAATGCAAAATTAAACAAATTATCTTAGTGGTTGTCAAATATGATGATAATTAAATATCTTTGTGGAAATATAGTTAACAGATAGAAAAATGAGAAATAACGTTGTAGCGATGTTTTCTTTTATTGCGTTGTGTTGTATGGGATGCAATAAGGATATTATTACGGTTACGTACAAGGAAAACACCGTGGAGGTGTCTCCGGAGAAGATGGATGGCGTGTCGGTTACTGTGAATGGTACCGACGTGAAGATAAAAAGCATATTGACAGACAAGACCATGACGTATGTGTTGAAGGGCGACTGTGCTGATGGACGTTTCACCTTGAAGACGGATGGTGACGCGTGTATTCGTCTTGAGCAGTTGTCCCTCACGAGTCAGGAGGGTGCTCCGTTACATATCAAGAACAAGGGTGTCGACGTGGAGTTGTGTGCTGCTGAAGGCACTGAAAACACTATAATCATTGAGGCCTGTAAAGATACCGCTAAGTATAAGTCTTCCGCATTGTTTTCTAAAGGAAAACTTCGTCTAACGGGTAAGGGTGTGCTGAATGTCATAGCGAACGGTGACGGGTGTAAGGGAGTTAACGTGAAGAATGACTTGGAAATTTCAGACCTTACTCTTAACGTGAAGACAACAGGTAGTTATCTCAGTATTGACACCATTAATAGAGGCGGACCGGGCGGAATGCCTTTCAATCCAGACGATATGCCAGACGAAGTCAAGAAGCATATGGATGAGATGAAGGCGAGATTTGAGAAAATGCGCCAGGACGTTGACATGTCTCAGATGCGTCCTGGTGGTCCACGTGGTATGGCGGGTCCTCCAAATGGCATGGGACGTCCAGATGACAGACGTCCAATGGAAGGACTGCCTGCGGAAGGCGGCATGGGTATGCCACCTGGTAAGATGAGTTATAACGGAACTGCGAAGGGCGTGAAGTCTACAGGCGTCCTTACCATCAACTCGGGTAAGGTGACAGTCACCACAGAGTCTGCCGGTGCCGAGGGACTTGAGGGAAAGAAAGGTGTTGTGGTTAATGGGGGAGAAGTCTATGTGCGTTCAGCCGATGACGCTATCAACGCCAATGATCAGATTTTTTTTAATGGCGGTGACGTGACGGCAATCAGTACGTGTAATGATGCCGTTGACTCAAATCTTGAGGGTGACAGACCACCTTTCTTCAATGATGACAACGAAGAGAAATACGCTACGGAAGAAAAGAAATCAGCGATAATAATCAATGGTGGTTGTGTGAGAGCTTGGAGTATGAGGGGGGCGCCAGAGGAAGGTCTCGACTGTGACTTCTCTCCGATAGAGATATCTGGAGGTTCCGTTCTCAGTATAGGAGCAGGCATGGGCGAGATGCCATCTGTGCCTACGCAGAACACAGCAAAACAGCCTACGGTGCTTGTCGTCGGTTTGAATGTGACTAAGAACAAACCTGTTGAATTGTATGAGTCTGACAAGTCTGGAAATGTGAAAAGTAAACCATTAGTGTCATTCACACCGACTTTTGATTTCCAGAACAGTTCAAGTATATTGACAGATTCTTCACTAAAGAAAGGCTGTTGGTATGTTGTCAAGTCAGGCGATCAAAGCAAGAGTTTTTGTATGAGTGAGAACTTCGTCATCGTAAGATAATCAAAAGACTCAGGTTAATCCTGAGTCTTTTTTATGTCGTGTGAGAACCTATGACAGGATGGTGTTGGTATTATGCGTTGTTAGTGCCGTAGGAAGTTAAAAAGAAGATATAAGCAATACGACAAAAGATTATTGTTTGTATCTTTGAACAGTCAAATAACGCCACGAAGAAATCGTGATAGAAAAATAATACAGATATGGTAAGTATAAAAGAAAGGCGTACGATAAGGAAGTACAAGGAAGACAATGTTGACCGTGAGTTGCTGAATGAGTTGCTGGAGACAGCATCTCGCGCCGCCACGATGGGAAACATGCAGTTGTATAGTGTAGTGGTATCCCGTGACGATGAAATGAAGCGTAAGTTATCCCCGTTACATTTTAATCAGCCGATGGTTATGAATGCGCCGGTGGTCCTCACGTTTTGTGCTGACTTCAACCGGTTCTCCAAATGGTGTGAGCAGCGTTCTGCCGTGCCAGGTTACGATAACATGCTCTCTTTTTTTAATGCGGTGTCTGACACTTTGCTGTTTGTGCAGAATTTCTGTGTACTTGCTGAGGAGGCGGGATTAGGCACATGTTACCTAGGCACCACATTATATAATCCTAAAGGAATAATAGACACGCTGGAGTTGCCTAAGCTGACATTCCCTGTGGCCACCATTACCGTTGGATGGCCTGACGAGTGTCCTGAGCAACCAGACCGTCTGCCTCTCTCTGGAATAGTTCATGAAGAGGTATACAGAGACTATACGTTGTCTGACATTGATGCCATATATGAGCGTAAGGAGAAGTTGGAGGAGAACAAGCGTTTCGTGGAGATAAATAACAAGGAGACGTTGGCGCAGGTCTTCACGGATTTGAGATATACAAAGAAGGACAACGAGTCGATGTCGTCAGGTCTGTTGGAAACATTGCGTACACAGGGTTTCCTTTGATATGTCAAAGAACACGATGGAATAAAAACAATAAATCCGCAGGAACTTCCTGCGGATTCTTTTTTGAATTGGATATGTAAGTGTTTGTAGTTCTATTTCCTAAGAACCAGTTCTAATTAGCCAATTGATCCTCAATCATCATGAGTTCATGTCTTGTCTGCTCATCCACGTCAAGCAAATCCTTGATTTGGTTCAGTGCATGCAACACTGTGGCGTGGTTACGGTTACCGATGTTAACACCGATCTGCACGTTTGACATAGAAGTGTGTTTGCTGGCGATGAACATTGCCATCTGTCTCACGTGTGAGACCTTAGCCAGTCTGCTTCTTGAGCACAGTTCGTCCTCGCTGATGTTGTAGTATCCGCAGACCACCTCCTTTATCCTGTCTATCGTTATGCTCTCCTTCTTATGTACTTCGGCGAACCTTGGCATCACCTTATTCACGAGCTTCATGTTGATGTCGCACTTGTACACGATAGAGAATGCCAACAGAGAGTTGATTATGCCTTCGAGGTCACGTACGCTCTCGTCTATGTTCTCGGAGATGTAGTTGATGACGTTCTCAGGAATATGCAGCCCTTCCTTCTTAACCTTAGCGTTAAGAATGGAGCATCTGAGTGACTTGGTAGGTTTCTCTATCTCCGCTTGTAATCCCCACTTGAAACGTGTGAGCAGTCTGTCCTCCAGTCCCTCAATGGCCATAGGAGGTCTGTCGGCAGCGAGAATAATCTGCTTGTTGTTCATTTGCAGGTGGTTGAATATGTGGAAGAAAGTATTCTGTGTACCAGTCTTTCCCGAAAGCTCCTGTATGTCATCGAGAATGAGCACGTCAATGGTCTGGTAGAAGCCAATGAAGTCATTCACTTTGTTGTTACGTACAGCGTCAGTGTACTGAACCGTGAAAAGGTGAGCACTGAGATACAACACACGCATTCTCGGGTGTTTCTCTTTGATGCTTAGTCCCACGGCGTTTATCAGATGAGTTTTTCCGCATCCGGATGGTCCGTATACGAAGAAAGGGTTGAATGTACGTGAAGGGTTTTGTGCTATAGACTCTCCGACAGAGCGCGCAAGTCTGTTGCTTTCACCTTCCAGATAATTCTCAAAGCTGTATTCCGGCTTAAGCTGGGAGTCCAGGTCATCTACGGCAGGCGCCATCAAAGTATCGGGACTCACGTTTTTCAGCCGCTGCTGTGTTCCGTTTACTGCGGGAGCAGGGTCTTTCTGCTTCTCGACAGTGGAGACATTATTTGTTCCGTCGACCATGATACGGTAATACAACTTGACGTTCTCATTTCCAAAGTACTTCTTGAAGCTCGCTCGCATCAGACCTTGAAAATCTTTCTCCAACATATCACGAACAAAGCAAGTAGGCACCCTAAGTATCAACATACCGTCAGTATACGACTCAAGTTGCGTGTAACTGAAGGTCACGTTGTACTTTTCAGGAGAAATGTTGCTTCTATAGAAGTCGAGACACTGCTCCCATATTTTTTGAGCTTCTTGTTCCATTATGTTTAGTTGGTTAGAAAAAATATTTCATTGTATTCTTAACGTTTGCAAATTTCAGAAAAAAAAATGAAAACTCAAAATTGATATTATTTGCGCTGAAGATATAAGATGTGAAAACCTCTTTTTTTCAGCATTTTATAAATTGTGGTATTTTTGATGACTTGTAAATTAATTATATTTTGTTTTTATTGAAAATCAGCGGAATGGAAGAAATGATTTTTTTGTCTTCATTACCGTTTCCAAATTGCTGATATAGTTTATCTGCTTGTTTACTATAGTATTCTAACACCCTTCTGACTTGCCGAGTTATTTGTGTGTTATTTAAACTATATTTATTTAGAGTCTTTATTTTTGTTTTTTTCCGAATACGGAGAAATGTACGTAACGCTTAGGATTCAGCCTTAAGTCTTCAAGTAGTAAAGAAGCGTTTTGTATGGTCGTGTCCATGTGTAAAACAAGGCTGTTGTCGTTGATGAGCATTCCGAGCGAGTTGTTCTTGCTTCCCAAAGACATATCCAGTTTTGTGGTTATGTTGTTGATGTTGTCAAGCGTTTTCTCTGCGTTTTCTGCCATACCTGTAAGGTCCATCTTGTCGATTTTGCTTGTAGTGCTTTCCAGGTTGGCAGCTATGTTGTTAGTCCTTGCCAGTAATGAAGGCATATCCTTTGCGAGCATTCTGTTGACATTATCCGTTGTTGTCTTCAGGTTTGCAGATATTGACTCAGCGTTATGAAGAGCCGCATTGAGTGCGGGGTCATTGACGAGAGCGTTCACACCAGTTAATATTGAGTCGAGTTTCGGCATCAGAGCCTGTATCTGTGGAATCATGTTTCCTGCTGCAGTCATAAGGTCTGCGCTGACCTCGGCTTTCATGACGTCGCCGGGTTTCAGGAAGTTGCCGCTGTTCTTTCCGAGTGACAGGTTCAGCTTTGGCGAGCCCAGCATCTCTTTTGACAGGTACGCAGTTGTCCCTTGTGGGATGTTGAACTTAGGGTTCACGTCGATCTCCACCATTATATTTTGTTTCTCTGGCACGTAGCTTATAGATTTCACCAGTCCAATGTTGACACCGTTAGCCAGGACCTCGCCTGACACCGTCAAGCCGTTTGCGTTATCCATCTCCACGTAATATGCCGTGTCTGTGCTAAAGAGTTTGAGACCTTTTAGGAATATTATTCCCACGTAGATAATGACAATAGCTATAACTGCTGTTATTCCGATTTTAACTTCCTTTGTAAAAAATAACATCTTATTTTCTTTTTATACCTTTTATACTAATACCTTTTTTCCTATTTGTTTTTCTTCCATTCGTCAATAGCCTCGTTGATGTTCATAGGCTGTCCGTTCTTGAAAGCGACGATATAGCAGTCAGGGAACTGACTTTTTATCTCGTTCTTTTTTCTGAGCACTTCGTTATAGTCCTCGGATGAATGGAAGAAATACTTATATCTCTTTCCGTCGTGATATTTTTCCGTTTTCAGTCCCTTGAACTGTCTGTCATTCTCTTTCAGATCGAAAGCTCCTGCGAGTATCTGTATTTTGAACACTGGCTTTGTTGAATTCGCTGTCGTGTTGTTTTGCGTCTTAGTCTTCTCAGTGTTAGCCTTCTGCTGGTTTATCTTCTTGTTTTCTTGTACTTGACTCTTTGTCTCGTTGTCTGTCGTTTTTGTTGACCTGTCGACAGACACCAGCGTTGACTGTATTCCTGTGACCTTTGCCTTGTATTGAACTATGGCGTTATAAATTGACTTGGCGAGTTCCACTCGTCCCTGTGTTGACATTAGATACTCCTCCTCGCTTGGTGTTGATATGAATCCCACCTCGAGCAAGACGCTTGGCATGTAGGTCAGTCGCAGTACTGCGAGGTTAGCCTGTAGCACACCCATGTCTTTTCTGCCAGCGGTGTTGACCATCTCGTTCTGTGCCAGTTTGGCGAAGTTGACGCTTTCCTCCATGTCACGTTGCTGCATGAGCTCCAGCATGATGTCGCTCTCCGAGGAGTTCGGGTTGTATATGTTGTAGTTATACTTACCGTCGGCCTCGTATGAGATGACGGAGTTCTCCCTCTTCTCCACCTCGAGGTTTGTGCCTGCTGTTCTCAGTGTGAGTGTGTATGACTGCACTCCCGCCGCCTTATGTGCGGTGCGTGGTATGGCGTTGACATGCACAGACACGAAGAGGTCCGCTTTCGCTTTGTTGGCGATTTCAGCTCTTCGTCCTAATTCTATGAACACGTCAGTCTCTCTGGTGCATACGACCTTCACGTCAGGACAGTTGTTTCTCAATAGCCTGGCAATCTCTTTAACGATGGCGAGCACGATATCCTTCTCCCTGTTGGCTGGCACTGAGCCTGTAGCTCCAGGGTCCTTGCCTCCGTGACCGGCGTCAAGGCACACTATATACTTGTCTTTGCTTTTGTCTGTACTGCCTGAGCTTGAGTTGGAGTCATGTATTGTGCTCGACATGACTTGCAGTGGGAACAGCAGAATGAGTATGGTATAAATTGTAGTTCTTAACCTTTGCATATACTTGTATACAATTTCACATAGTACGTTACAAAGTTATATATTTTTATTAAATTATTCTGACTTTTTGAAAAAAAGGCGGAAAGAGTACACTTAAAGATACTCTTTCCGTACTTATAGAATAATTATTTGTTAACCACGGTGAAATGTCTGACTGTTATTTGACGTTGATGTCAAAGTTCACCTTTATACCCCCCATGAACCACATACCCGGTTGTTGTACGTTAGCCACGTCGTAGTATTTGTGGTTTGTGATATTGTTGAAGGCGAGATACAGGTTGTAGTTCTTTTCCTGCCAGTACAGTTTAAGGTCCACGTTGGTGAATGTGCCGTATTTTTCTCTCTCGCCAGTCAGAACGTTGTCAAACTCGCCGTTTCTGTTTTTCATCTGCAGGTCCCATTGCGCGTAAGCCTTGCCTGCTATTCTGTGATTCAGTGACGTGACGAATTTGTGGCGCAGAAATGTGAGGTCGTTGACGTATGTTGCAGCCTGTTCCTCGTCGACTCTGTGTTTGTAGTTGTAGCAGTAGCTCAGTGTCAGTGACTGTATATAGCTGTTCTTGCCGTATTTGTTTATGAAGTCGAGATTCACGAGACACTCTGCTCCTATGTCGTTGATGTCGGAGTTGGCGGTGGAGTATACTGTCTCGCCCTCTCTCTTCACCCAGTCAATCATGTCGGTGCCTTTCCTGTAGAAGCCTTTGGTCTGCAGTGTGACTAATCCCTGTCTGTAGTTCACTCCGACGGAGACGTCGGTGCTCTTCTCCGGTTTCAGTTCTGAGTTGCCTTTTATGCCTGGTCCGTTATAATACAGGTCGGTGAATGTCGGTGTCCTTAGGCTTTTGTTGAATGAGGCGTATAATCTCATGTTGTTTATAGGTGTCCAAGAGACGTCGATGCCCGGATAGAATCTGAGGTTCTCCGACACAGAAGTGTTTTTGTTGGCGAGTACTCCGAACGAGCATGTCACGTTGTTGAGGAGCACGTCATGCTCGAGGTATATGCCGTAGTTGCTACGCTCGTCCTTATATTTGTATTTCTGTCCGGGGAATCCCTTGACGTCCTTTTGTTCGGATTCGCTCAATTCCTTTCCGAGTCGTGTGCTGAATATGTTCTCGTTTCTGTACTCGAATCCCAGGGCTGTTTTGCCCAAAGCCCACGTGGTGTATGCGTTGATGTTCGCTCCGTAGACACTTGTCATGTGGAAGTTCTGGTACGCTTCGGGTTTAGCCCTCCACCACACGTAGTGGTCGTACGATCTGTTCCAGTACACTTGAGGTGTCACTCTCACTCGTCCCTTGTATTCTGCTTGCGCTGACGCCATGTATCTTTCGTTTTCCTCGTACTGTGTGTTTGAGCCTGTGCCGTAGAATGTATTGGCTCCGTAGTCCATTCCACTTGCTCCCAGTTGAATCTTGACGTCTATCAGGTCTGTGTTGAGTTGCCCGTTATAGTAAATGTTTTTCTTCTCAAAGTCGTTATTGCAGTTTCCGTCACTTTTTGTGTAACCTCCGGAAACCCTGTTCGTGAACTTTCTTGTTACTAAGTTCACTCCCGCATTACCGCCCCAAGTGCCGTAAGAGCCGGCGTTGACGTGTGCGTTGATATTTGAGTGTTTGTCTTTTTTTGTGATGACGTTGACTGCACCGCTGAAGGCGCTTGATCCGTACACTCTACTTGCGCCGCCTTCGATAATCTCTATTCTCTCTATGTCATCGACGTTGAGAGGGAAGTCAGCGGTGAGGTGTCCCGTGTGTGGGTTGGTTATGTTTACTCCGTTGATGAGTACTGTCAGCTGGTCGCTGTTGCCTCCGTTAATGCCTATGTCGGTCTGTATGCCGAAGCCGCCTCTTTGTCTGACGTCTACTCCGGCTGATATCTTGAGCAGGTCGTTGACGCTCTGTGCAGAGCTTGCTTCTATGTCTTCTCTGTTGATTACCTGTACTATTCGGACGGCCTTGTCTGATGGGATTGGCGCGCGTGACGCTATCACTTCCGTCGCTTTCAGTTCAATGAGTGAGTCGACTTCTTCTCCTTCCGATGTCGGAGTGTCGTAACTGCCTTCTATCACAGCTGTCATGTTCGTGGCTGTCTTCGCACTTGCGTTGTCTGGAGTGGCGAAGAGTAGTGTTGACACCGACAGTACTCCTATTGACATCTCTTTTCCGAGACTGCGGAAGATGGCGTCATGCTTCCTCGTGAATTTGCTCCAGCGGATTCTTTCCGCTTTGAACCTGAATTGATTTTTTTGCATTTTACTTTAATTAAATTATTAAAAAATATTGAAAGTGTGTTTTTGTCACGCGAAGTTAACTCATTTGTCGGATATTATCGCAGTCCGCCATGCTTTATTTTTTTCGTATTTCCATACATGTGACGGTCGTGCAGTATAAGTATGTTATGGGATGGAGTGCGGTCTGACATGACGGTTCTCGTCGTGTTGAGCATACCATAATGTTTATATTACTTCTCTTGGATTATGTGTTTGAAAGATAGTAGTATGTGTGATATTTGACGGGGGAATAATTGACAATTTGGCTTGTGACCAAAATTCTCATGCTTGTTTTTTTGTTGGTGATATGTTAACTTGCTGATAATCTTAAAACAAGATGTTTGAAAATTTGGCGTCTCTTTTTTGAAATTCTTAGGTTAGGTTGTAGTATATACGCAGGTCTGAGAATTTGATAATCCTAACCTGAACTTTTCAACGTCCTAACCTGAGAATTTCAGACGCCGAATAAGACACGGTAAAATTCCAGAAGTCATTTTTTCTCTGACGCTTGTCAACAGAAAAAGAGGAGTTTAGGACAGTAAAAATTGTGCATGCTAATAGGAAATCTGGTGCAGGTTTGGATGGGGCGTAATGTGTGTCTTGTAATGTGTGTGGGCTGACTCTTTTGTTCTTTGAGAGTGAACGTATGTCTTTCATGTTCTGTCTTTAAATAGGATGGCGAAATCGTTTGGAGTTATTATGACATGTGGTTTTGGGGGAGAGTGGTGTTTGTTTCTTTTATATGGCCTTCGTCTTGCGGGCTTCAAGCTGAGTGGGAAATGTCATGGCAGATGTTCCTCTTATTAGTGCGAGAAGATGCTTGTGTTGTGTTTTGATGGTATCTTGTTATGTGTTTTTTTATGTGGTGCGGTTCGTCCCCTTCTGGATAATGTTGTGAGTTTCTGTCCTTTGCTTGTTCTGAATATGATGCGGGTAAAGTTGTTTTTGAGTGGTGAAATTACGTGTAATAAGTCTGCTGCGGGTGCTTATAGTGTATAAAAAAGGTGTATGTCAGTTGTGACACACACCTTATTGTTATTGTCTTGTCCAAGAATTACTCAGCAGTCTCTACCTGAGCAGTCTCAGCAGCTGGCTTCTCTGCCTCAGCCTCGCTTCCCTCACCGACAACAGTCACAGGAATAGTGACGTTAACCTCGCGGTGGAAGTGTGCCACTGCCTCGTAAGAGCCAGTAGCCTTGGCTGCCTTCATAGAGATGAGCTTAGAGTCAATCTCGATGCCCTTCTCTGCGAGAGCCGCAGCGATTTCCTTAGGACCTACAGAACCGTAGATGTTCTTGCCGTCTGAGATCTTAGCTGCGATAGTGAGGGCAACACCCTCGAATTTAGCAGCCTGTGCCTCAGCGTCAGCCTTGATTTTTGCGATCTTGTGAGCGCGCTGCTTCAGCTCCTCGTTAAGAGCCTTCAAAGCCTTCTCAGTAGCGAGTACAGCGAATCCCTGAGGAAGAAGATAGTTACGACCATAACCGTCCTTTACTGTAAGGACCTCGTCCTTGTAGCCTAAGCCAATGACGTCTTTCTTAAGAATGATTTTCATATATCTTACCTCCTTTTTTTATTTCAACAAGTCAGTTACGAATGGGAGGAGTGCAAGGTGACGAGCACGCTTCACTGCCTGAGCTACACGACGCTGGTACTTGAGAGATGTTCCTGTGATTCGGCGTGGGAGAATCTTACCCTGCTCGTTGAGGAACTTCTTCAGGAACTCTGGGTCCTTGTAGTCGATGTACTTGATACCGCTCTTCTTGAAACGGCAATACTTCTTCTTCTTAACGTCAACTGTAGGCGGAGTTAAGTATCTGATTTCTGATGCCTGTGTTACTGCCATGATTAAGCCTCCTTCTTTTGGTTACGACGCTTCTCAGCATAAGCTGCAGCGTACTTTTCGTTCTTAACTGTGAGAAAGCGGAGTACGCGCTCGTCGCGACGCATCTGCAACTCGAATTTAGCAATCACTGTCGGCTCAGCCTTGAACTCAATCATCTGATAGAAGCCAGATGTCTTCTTGTCAATTGTGTAAGCCAACTTCTTCAGGCCCCAGTTCTCTTCATTGATAATCTCAGCGCCAGACTCAACGAGGAGATTCTTGAACTTGTCAGCCGCTTCCTTCATCTGAACATCAGACAAAACGGGAGTTAAAATGAAAACGGTTTCGTATTGATTCATTGTTTTAAAATGAATTAATGAAGTTGTTATTAATAAATAATCTCACCTTTTTAGCAAAGGCGGTGCAAAGGTAATGTTTTTTTATGAACTGACATAGCTTGTCTAAGGAAATCTTGTGTCTTTTCATTGTTTTTTTTATGGTCTTTTAAATTTCTTGTGTAATAATTTCTCAGTTTAATTAAAAATCGCTTAATTTGTCCTCCGAAAGAAATTGAAAAATTAAAATACATATATACAATGAAGAATGTAGGAATTATACTCATTATCGTAGGTGCTCTCATGATGATTCTCGGTATGCTGGGTGATCCATTGAGCATCAGCGCCTTGTCTGACCTTTGTGACTTTAACGCTTATACTCTCGGAGCATTTTTGCTTTGTGTGGTAGGTCTTATCGTTCACATTGTCGTTAATAAGAAGGCTGTGGAATAAAATCCACTGTAGACTGATGACGGCTATAAAGCGGTGGTACTCTTGTGGTGTCACCGCTTTTTCGTGCAATAGTCTTCTGCCTTTTATGCTATTCTCCGTTTGGGATATGAATTATTAGTGATAACTTTGCACCATGATTCTTAAGAAACTTAGCCTTTTAAATTATAGGAATATCGAGAGCGCCGACTTGGTGTTCTCGGATAAGATTAACTGTTTCATCGGGATGAACGGCGAGGGAAAGACGAATATTCTTGACTCTATTTTTTTTCTCTCTTTCACGAAAAGTACTGCCTCAAGTCAGGACTCAGCGAACATTCGTCACGGCGAGGATATGATGATGGTGCAGGGAACTTATGACCTGAACGGATCGGAGGAGGTTGTCTCTATCGGGCTCAAGATGCATCAGAAGAAGTCTGTCAAGAGAAATCAAAAGGCTTATAAGAAACTGTCGGAGCATATCGGGATGTTCCCGCTCGTGATAGTATCCCCGAGGGATTCTGAGCTGATAGTGGGCGGAAGTGAGGAACGACGCCGATTTATGGATCTTGTCATTTCTCAATATGACGCCGAGTATATCGGACTCCTGTCTTCATATAACCGCGCCTTGCAGCAACGTAACTCTCTTCTCAAGGCGGAGGAGGAACCTGCGGATGACGTGATTTCTGTTTACGAGGATATGATGGCGATGTATGGTGAAATGATTTTCGAGAAACGCAGCTCATTCATTGAGGAGCTTGTGCCTCTGTTTCAAAAGTTCTATTGCGCAATATCTGGTGAGGGCGAAGAAGTCGGACTTTTGTATACCAGTCATTGTCAACGGGGACCTTTGCTCGACGTGATACGTAGAGACCGGATGAAGGATCGTGTCATGGGGTATTCTCTTCACGGCGTACATAAGGATGATCTGGAGATGACGCTCGGTGGCTTCCAGATTAAACGTGAGGGTAGTCAGGGACAGAGCAAGACGTATCTCGTGGCGTTAAAGCTGGCTCAGTATTATTTTCTGAGCCTGGCTGGAAAGAAGACTGCTCCTCTTTTGCTGCTTGACGATATCTTTGATAAGCTTGACTCGTCACGTGTGGAGAATATTATACGTCTTGTGTCTGGGGAGTCTTTCGGACAGATTTTTATTACCGACACAAATCGTGAGAATATGGATCTCTTGCTGGAGAGATGTGACGGCGACTATAGGCTGTTCCGCGTTTCTCATGGTAGGATAGTAACTTTGTGATTCATCATGGAAAGAAGGAAGACGGAGAATATAGGTCTGCTCATCCGACAGTTCCTGCGTTCTGAAGGATTGGAGACACCCTATAATGAATATAAGGTAGTGGCGGCATGGCCTCATGTGGTGGGGGACAGGATCGCAAAAATGACTGGCGAGGTTTATCTGAAAAACCAGACTTTGTATGTGAAGGTGAAGTCACCTGTCATCAAGAATGAACTTGTCATGTCGAGAAAAAAACTCGCCAACGCACTGAATGAGTACGTTGGCGCTTATGTTATCTCTGATGTCATGTTCTACTGACGTGTGTCCTTACTCTGACTTTTTGTCTATGGTCTTATGGTAGATGTCCTGTATGACTAGTCCCGCAAGCTGAAAGCCGAATATTGCTGTCGTGTGTGACAGTGTTCCGTTTATCTGTGCTTTCCTCGTGCTCCAGTCATGGTTGAGCAGGTCTTGCCTTCCTGGACCTTCTGTCTGTGACGGTGTGTTGACCGTTCCTTCTTTATCTGTGTTCTCTCCTCTGTTTTTTATAAGCTCTTCAGAGTATACACACGTGAATTTCTTTGACGGGAAGGTTTTGTTGTGTTTGAACTTTCTGCGTAGTGCGGCTCCGAGCGGACATCCCTTCACTTTCCAGAATTCCGCGGTTTTGATTTTCTGCGGGTCAAGCTTTAGTGCCGCTCCCATGGATGAGAAGAGTGTGGCGTCTGTCTTTGTTGTCTCTAATATGAGAAGTGCTTTGTCTTTGAGTGAGTCAATGGCGTCTATCACGTAGTCGTACGACTGCAAGTCGTAGTCACTGGCTGTGTCCTCATCGTAGATGTCTTGTATGGCGGTCACTTCCGCATCAGGGTTGATGTCTAATAGTCTTTTGCGCAGTACGTCGACTTTCACTTCTCCTATGGTCTGTGTCGTCGCCATGAGTTGTCTGTTGACATTGCTTGCGCAGACTCTGTCGGAGTCGACAATGGTCATGTTTTTTATACCAGACCGTATCAGGCTCTCCGCACACCATGAACCGACACCGCCTACACCGAAGATGATGACTCTCTTGCTTTGTATGGCTTTTACCACGTCTTCTCCTAAAAGAAGCGCGGTTCTCATGAATATGTCATCTTTGACGCTCACTTATTTATCCTTTGTGTTGTTGTTTCTTCATTTGTGACCATTGTGCCTTGGCCAGTTCTTGCATGTCGACGACCTCGTCTTTCTCGTCCACAATCTCAAATCCTAACATCGTCTCTATAACGTCTTCCATGGTGACGATACCTCTGAGACAACCGTACTCGTCGATGATGATTGATATGTGCTCTTTCTTCTCAAGCAGCTTTTCCCATATTACGGATACGTTCTCGTCTTCCGAGAATGAGAGAATAGGTCTTGCCAACTCTCCGAGTTTAACGTCGAACTTGTCTTCAGCTAAGCTCTCAAGTATGGTCTGACGCAGTACATAACCTGTGATGTAGTCGCTCTCGTCTCCTTTGTACACTGGTATTCTTGAGTGGTTCTTGTATTCCTCGTCTTCGTAGAATTCTCTCAGTGTCATATCCTCGGCAGCCATCGTCACGACAACACTCGGTGTCATAATCTCGTGTGCTGTCACACTGTCCAGCTTCAGAAGGTTCTGAATCATCTTGTTCTCTTCCTTCTCAAGCACTCCTTCCTCTGCTCCAACGTTCACCATGGCCACTACTTCCTCTCGGCTGACAGCCACTTGATCCGACTTGGCAGATACTTTATGTGTTATTGTCTCCAATATCACAACGAGTGGATAGGTGACGAAGATGAGAAGCCTAATGACATTTGCTGCTGGTATCGCAAGTTTTCTCCAATACGTAGAGCCTATTGTTTTAGGCAAGATTTCTGAGAAAACTAGTATAAGAAAAGTGAACACACCCGATATGATTCCCACGAATGTGGCCGCAAAGGTGTTGTCAAACTGTGTTTGTGCGTATACCGCTGCCTGAGAGCCTACGAGCGATGCACCTACAGTGTTGGCTACGGTGTTTACTATCAGTATTGCAGATATAGGTCTGTCTATGTTTGTCTTATATCTTTTCAATATCTGCCACCCTCTTGTGCCGTTGGTCTCTAACGTCTGAACGTATGAGAGTGGTGTGGATAACATTGTCGCCTCTAGCACAGAGCACAACGCTGATATGACGAGCGACAATAACATGTATGTTATTATCAGTGTCATACTAACGTGTTTTCTGTTAATGAATGATTACTTACCTCTTTTGTCGCCGAACCGTATGGTGCCGCGGGGCTACCATCTGAATCTGATGTCATTTATCTTTTCTTTTTGTTACTTAATACTCTGTTATCGTCTGCTTCTGTTTGACTTCCAAAACATCCACTTCGGAGATGGAGGTTCTTCTAACTCTCCCATCTCCTCGTAAATCCTGGCGCGTAAAATCTGCTGGTAGGATTTGCCCGTGGTTATAATCCTGTATATTGTACCCCAATCAGGTATTCCGCTGATATTCTTGTCATCTATGAATACATCTGCGTTTAGTTTACAAGAATAATTCTTGTCCTTCGCTTCGTTAAATCTGTCTGAACAGTCACTGTTTATTGCGTAAAACTCAAGACCTCTTTCCTTGCACCAATCAAGTGCGTCTTCTAGAAGCTTTCCCTCGCGCACAGTCCATAGTATAAGCTTATGTCTTTGCTCCGCAAGTTTCTTTAAGGTTTCAACGGCGAAAGGACGCTCCTCACCTATCTCAGGATATTTATGCTCGACTATTGTTCCGTCAAAATCTACAGCGATTACCATATTTTATTTTTGTTTCTTGTTCTACAGAAATTATACTTCCTCGAGTTTTTGGCCACCGTTGTTTCCGTAACCGTAACCGTATCCGTAACCGTATCCGTATCCGTAACCGTATCCGTATCCGTATCCGTAACCTTTTCCGTATCCATAACCCTTTCCGTATCCGTAGCTCTTTCCGTATCCGTAGCCGCCATAACGCTTGTAGCTGTAGCTGTTGTGCGTGAATTCCACTCCGTTGAGAATGATATTCATGTTTGGTAAACGGTTGTCTACGTGCATGTCATTTACGAAGTCAAGGTCTGCTTTCAAAGTGTAGTTACAACGCACTACAAACATTGTGGCGTCTGTGTACTTCGAAATTGTGAGTGTGTCGGATACAAGGCCTACAGGAGCCGTGTCCATAAGAATATAATCGTACTTCTCCTTTAAGTGGTTCAAGGCTATACTGAGATTTGACTTCTCTAACAGCTCTGATGGGTTCGGTGGAATTGAACCTGCTGGCAGGATGTCGAGGTTGTCACTTATGCCTGAATTCTGAATCAAGCTATCGAGATATTCAAAATCCTCAGGATCTCGAGCGAAGTAGTTTGAGATTCCTTTCTCCGTTTCGTTGAGGTTAAAAAGTGTTGCCAGTCTTGGCTTTCTAATGTCGAGTCCAATAAGTAACACCTTCTTTCCTGCGAACGCTACACACGTTCCGAAGTTCGCTGCGATGACAGTCTTACCTTCTCCTGACGTACATGACGTGAAAAGCAACACTTTCTGTTCTTTTGTAATAACGAATGGCAGATTTGAACGAAGTGAACGATAGCACTCCATCATGATAGAATTGTGATTCTCCTGCAATACAATCGTTCTGTTTCCTTTTGAAAGGGCTTTCACGAATGGGATGCTTCCGAAAAGAGGTACTGTCGTATACTTTGCGATATCTTCCTTGCCCTCTACGCGGTAACGGAACATGTTTCTTATGAAGTATATTGCGTAAGGTAAACCGACGCCAATAGCTAAGGCAATAAGGAGTATCATCTGTCTCTTTGGTGAAACTGGACCTGAGACTGTAGGCTCCTCAATCTGCTTCGCCTTGTATGCTTGTGAGTTGAGTGTGATGAGGTTTTCCTCTCTCTTCTGCAGCAACATGACGTACAAGTCGGCCTTCACACCTTGCTGTCTATTCATACCAGCAAGTTGTCTCTCTTTGGAAGGAGCTGCGGTGATGAGGTTCTCATATTTGCTTTGCTGTTTCTTCAGGTCTTGCTGCTGAATGAGCAGTCCTTTTTTTGCACTTGACAATGATGTCTTGATACCTGACATGTAACTCTCTGCCTCAATAGTCTTCTGCTGTACAGTCGGACTTGTCTCCGCTGCGCTTCTTAAGAGTCGTAATCTGTCGTGTATAAGATCATTGTATTTACCTATCATTGTGTTGAGGTTGTTGTCAGACAATGGCAAGTTACTTGGTATCATTTCCATGTAATTGTTTTTGTTGTTGACGTGCTCAATGAGATAGTTAAGCAAATTAATCTGCGTGTTGAGCTCTGCGAGTTTATTCGTGTATTGCAAGTTCTGGTTTGCATCCATTGACGCATCTTGTCCGTAGTTGACAATTCTGCGTGAACTCTTATACTGTTCCAATTCTTCCTCCGAAAGGCTGAGCTCCTTGCTGATTTCTCCGAGTCGTGCATCAATAAATTTGGATGTTTGTGCCGCTTCGTAGTTGTTATCTTCATTTGCGTCCTCGTTGTACGCTTCTACAAGGCAGTTGAGGTAGTCTACTGCGCGTTCAGGTATGTTATCTGTTCTGGAAATGAGCGCCACTGTTGTGGTCTTTGAAGTTGCCGAAACTGATAAACCTCCTGCATATCTGCCTGCGGCGGCATCAATAGGTGTTATGTAAGCATGCAGAGCATTATCACCGAGAGTGTTTTCTGTGATTTTTGGGTTTCTGCTAATCGTAATAGGACCAAGTGGTGTGGAAATCTTACCTGGAAGTGTTTTCAAATCCTTTACAATGTCAGTCCCATCTGCTTTAACGACCGCCTTAACACCTTTGCCTGCTTGACGTATTTCTACAGCAACTCCCGAGTGGAGCGAGTCAAGGTCTGCCTCTTCCATATCTACAATATATGGAGAATATTTCCCATACATCTCGTGGTCTTTAATCTTTCCTTCTATAACATATCGTGTGTAGAGCTTCAGTTTTCGTACAACTCTTTTGTTGAGGGTTTTAGTACCTATGATTTCCAACTCGTTGTCAAAGCCATTACTGCTATTTGTCATACCCATCTCTGCAAACGTGTTGTTGATGGATGAACTAGAATAGCCGTGTTCTTTGTCTTTAATAAGGATTTTTGAGGAGATGCTGAAAACAGGAGTAGTGTATCTGAGATATATCATTGCGATGGACATGCAAATGATTACTGACGCTAAAAACCAATACTTATACTCCATGAATACGGCCCAGATCATTCGAATGTCAAATCCGGAATCTTCATCGTTCATCTGAGCAATATTTGCTTCATTGTTGTTAACTTGCATATTGTGATTTTTTTCTTTATGTATTTCTAATTAGACAAAATATGCGCAAATATACGTTCTTTTTTTTAATCGGCAAAAAGTAGCGATAAAAAATGACTTGTCGTCGTGAAACCGAAGATATGAGCTCGTATGTTCGACGTGCCATACTTTGTTCTTTCTGACTGTTAAATGCTTGATAATGTGAAGCGGCAAGTATATGAATGGTCGATTTTGGAAAAAACGACAGGTGACGTGTGGAATATGTGTGTTTTTTTTCTTAACTTTGCGCAGTTTTATTTCGCTAATAAATTAAAGTGGAAAATGGTTTCTGATTTTGACAAGGACAATACGTTGAAGTGGTTTATAATGACAATTGATGTCGTGCTGCTGGTGTGTGTTGTTTCTTTTACTTATTATTTTGAAGTGTCGGTGCTTGGACTAAAGGTTACTTCGGTCGAGAATTTCCCTGCTTTGCTTGCGACGTATGTTTTCAGCTTCCTTGCAAGTTATAGTATATATCCTTCTGTTGTACCCCAGCGTATTGTGTCCTCTGAGGATATAGCTAAACGTGTGACGACTACGAGCCTTTTGATGTTTCTATTCGTGTCTCTGCTTATTCTGCTCACTCGTTTCAGTCCTGTTTTCCCTAGGACATTTTTGTTGGCGACGTTCTTCATCTTCACTCCATTGCTGTTTCTCGGTCGTCTTACGGTGAGAAAGGCGTTGATGAATATGCGTTCCAACAAGAAAAATCAGAAGAGAGTGTTGCTTGTGGGGGCAGACGATGCGATTGTGGACTTGTACAGAACTATGTGTACTCCGAGTTATGGATATAATATTATAGGTGTTTTTTATGATGGTGTTGCTGCTCCGGAGTTGGTGGAAAAACGGATTGGTGGATTGAATGATTTGTATACGTGGCTTGCGTCACATACAAATGTGAATGAGATATACGGATATATTCCAAAAGAAAATCAGGGACTTATCAATCTAATCAGCAAATATTGTGATAACCATTTGATTCGTTTTTATTATGTCCCAAGTTTGGATGTTTTTGGGAACAAGCTGTCTTTGTCTTTTGTGGGCGATGTCCCAATTGTGGCTAAACGTGAGGAGCCATTAGCGAATCCTGTGAATAAGATGTTGAAGAGATCTTTTGACTTTATTTGTTCGACATTAGTCCTCATATTCATTTTCCCTTGGCTTTATGCAATTGTGGCTATCATCATTAAGATTGTGTCACCCGGACCGGTCTTTTTTAAGCAGGAGAGGACTGGATTGGATGGTAAGATTTTCATGTGCTACAAGTTTAGGACTATGAAGGTGAATAATGATGCTGATAAAGTACAGGCGACCAAGGATGATCCGAGAAAATATCCTTTTGGTAACTTTATGAGAAAAACGAATATCGATGAGATACCGCAGTTTATTAATGTGTGGAAGGGCGAGATGTCTATGGTCGGTCCACGTCCTCACATGTTGCTTCATACGGAAGAATATTCTAAACTCGTCAATCGTTTTATGGTGCGTCATCTTGCTAAACCGGGAATTACAGGACTTGCTCAGGTGACAGGTTTCAGAGGCGAGACCAAGTACATAGATCAGATGGAAGGTCGAGTGAGAAAAGATATAGAGTATATAGAGAATTGGACTTTCTTCTTAGATATTAAGATTATGGTGAAGACCATAACTAATATGTTTGGAGGAGAGAAAAATGCATATTAAATATAAAATAAGATGGGATTTTTAAGTAATATTTTTGGGAAAAAAGAAAAGTCAAATGTCGGAGGCGTTGAGGATTTTATGAGCCTTATAAGGGTTTATTTTCAAAGTGTGTTGGCCTCAGATTTCGGCATCACTAATTTGGGTGCGTTGCCAGACTTGCTTGCGTTTAAGCGTTCTTTGCACGTGCCTACTGCTAATAACAAGCTCGGTCTTGCCGAGAAGAAGGCATGTTGTAAGATGCTTACAGACATCTATGGTCTTAAAGAGTCTTTTTTTAAGGAGATAGATGCAAGCATAAAGAAAAACTGCAAGAATCAGAATGATATACGCGGTTATATGATTGCTTTCCAGGGATTCAGTCAGGAGGTCATTATGCTCGTAAGCAACCGTCTTAGTCTAAAGGTTAGAATTCCTGGATTTCTCAGTGGCATATTGAAGAAGGCTATCAATAATGAAGTACATACCATTTTAAATAGTAGTATTTGGAATGATGACGCGACTCGTCATGCTGCTGCTGATATCAAAGTGTATCAGAGAAAGCTTGGATTCTCCGAACAATGGATTCAGGATTATGTCTATAATATAATAGTTTTGGCGAAAAAAGAACCTAAGCCTTCTGACGAAGATATCCAAAAGGCGGAGAAGAAACTCAAAAAATGAGTTTTTGCTTGTTTAATAAAGAAAAATTCATACATTTGCAAAAGAATGTTGTAGTTTGTATGCACGATGACAGAAGAGGAGAGAAATTCTATCAGACAATTTGATGCTAAGGTGCGTCGCCTTATAACAGGGTATGAGGCACTGAAACGTGAGAATCAGTCTCTTCGTGATGAACTGGTTCTGAAGACGGACACCTTGTCATCTTTACGTGCTGAAGTGGAGCAGTTGAGGAGTGACTACGACAATTTGAAAATGGCCAGGTTGATTAGTGTGAGCGATCGTGATGTGAAGGATGCTAAGCAAAGAATCTCAAATATGGTACGTGAGGTGAACAAGTGTATTAACATCCTGAGTGCCGGAGGGGATGAGTGAATTTAGTCTGGCTCCCAACAGTATGGTTTAACAGAGACTAAGTTATTATGCCGACAGACAGACTCAATATACGTGTGAATGTGGAGGACCTGCAGATTCCTCTTACAGTGAAAGATGCGGATGAGGAAAAATTGTTCAGGGATGCGGCGGTTGCGATACAGGACCGTATCCAGAAGCTTAGGAGTGAGTTTCCTTCTCTTCAGTACAATGACAAGTTTTATTATGTGATGGCTATGCTTATGACTGAGACGGTCGCTCTGAAAAGCATCAATAAGACTGATGTTGAACCTTACAGAGAAATGATGAGAGATCTGGAGAAGGAAATATCTGATCTGGAGGTCTAATACAATAACCCTAAAAACAAATTTAAAATGGATTTAATCATAGCTATTATTATAGCGGTAGGATGTCTTGTGGTCGGATTTGGCCTGGGATATGCCTTGTTTAATATGATAATCACCCAGAAAAAAGAGCAGATATTAAAGGATGCGGAAATTGAAGGTGAGGCTATCAAGAAAAGTAAGCAACTTGAGGTAAAGGAGAAATTCCTCAACAAGAAGGCTGAGTTGGAGAAAGAGGCGGCACAGCGCAATCAGAAGATTCAGCAGATAGAGAACAAGCTCAAACAGCGTGAGCTCTCTCTTAATCAACGTTATGAGGACGTTCAGCGCAAGAATGCGGAGAATGAGAAGTTCAGAGTATCTTTAGAGAGACAGCAGGACTTGCTGAACCGTAGAAAGGAAGAGGTGGAGTCTCTTCATGAGCAGGAGATGCAGAAGTTGGAGTCTATCAGTGGCTTGTCCGCTGATGAGGCTAAGGAGCATCTTATTGAGGGTCTCAAGGATGAGGCAAAGTCACATGCTCAGCAGTATATCAATGAGATAATGGATGACGCCAAGATGACAGCCACCAAAGAGGCTAAGAAGATTGTCATCCAGACCATACAGCGTGTCGCTACCGAGACTGCGATTGAGAACTCTGTAACAGTGTTCCATATTGACTCAGACGAGGTGAAAGGACGAGTCATCGGACGTGAGGGACGTAACATACGCGCTCTTGAGGCTGCTACTGGTGTTGAGATTGTAGTTGATGACACACCAGAGGCAATCGTGATAAGCGCATTCGATCCTGTCCGTCGTGAGATATGTCGTCTTGCCTTGCATCAGCTTGTGGCTGACGGACGTATCCACCCGGCAAGAATTGAGGAGGTTGTTGCTAAGGTTAAGAAGCAGGTTGAGGAAGAGATAATTGAGACAGGTAAACGTACTACTATAGACTTAGGCATTCACGGATTACATCCAGAGCTGATTAGGATTATCGGTAAGATGAAGTATCGTTCTTCCTATGGTCAGAACTTGTTACAGCATGCTCGTGAGACTGCTAACCTGTGTGCCGTTATGGCTAGTGAGCTTGGTCTCAACCCTAAGAAGGCAAGACGCGCGGGTCTCCTTCACGATATAGGTAAAGTTCCTGACGAGCAGCCAGAGTTGCCACATGCTCTCTATGGTGCTCAGATAGCTGAGAAGTATAAGGAGAAGGCAGATATCGTCAACGCTATTGCGGCTCACCATGATGAGACTGAGATGACATCACTCATTGCACCAATAGTTCAGGTCTGTGACGCTATCTCTGGAGCGCGCCCTGGTGCGAGACGAGAGATTGTTGAGGCATACATCAAGCGTCTTAAGGACCTTGAGAATCTTGCAAGCAGCTACCCAGGTGTTACGAAGACTTACGCTATTCAGGCAGGTCGTGAGTTACGTGTTATCGTTGGTGCTGACAAGATTTCTGATAAGGAAATAGACACATTGAGTGCTGACATTGCGAAGAAGATTCAGGACGAGATGACTTATCCGGGTCAGGTTAAGATTACAGTTATACGTGAGACACGTGCTGTGGCGTTCGCTAAGTAACGAGGAGTGTTGTTTTTTTAACGTTGCGCATTCGGACAGAAGAGACCGTTAGACTGTTTCGTGGAAGTCGAACATCGCTTTTCGTGTGCGTCAGTGAAAAACAGAAAATAACGTGGCAACTGAGATGAGATTAATAACGGCATTACTTCCGTTTATGATAATCGCAGATACCTTTGCTCAGATTCTGAGCAAAGGTATTACTTATTCTGCGGAGGTTAGCTCATCGTTCAGTGATGGTGCGTATGCTCCTTTTTGGTTTTCCGCTAATAAATACGGATTGTCTTCTGTAGAGAGTAATTCAGGATACATGCGTTTTTCTCTTGAGAGAAGCTTTGAGAACGACAGCTCACGTTCTGTCGGTCTTGCTTATGGTGTTGATTTCGCATGCCAAGTGAATAACACCTCAGTTTTCAGCGTACATCAGCTTTATGCGGGATTGGAGTACAGAAAACTTCGTCTTACGTTAGGTGCCTGTCGTCAGCCTTTGGAGATAAAAAATGAGGAGCTGAGTATGGGTGACATGACATACGGAATTAACTCTCGCCCTATACCACAGTTTCGGGTTGAGCTGAAGGAGTGGGCTGTTCCGTACACCAATGGTTGGCTTGGTATAAATGGACATTTGTCGTATGGTTGGTTCACGGATAGCCATTGGCAGAGAGTTTTCACATCAACATCTGGTTCAGTGCATAGTGAGAACTCTAAATTCCATAGTAAAGCAGCGTACATTACCATAGGTAAACCATCAGTGTTCCCCTTGTCTTTTAAGGCGGGCGTTCATTTCTGTTGTCAGTTTGGTGGTGAGTCATGGAATATGGGCAGACGATTGGATGACACCAGTTCGTTCAGTGGTGACTATGCCGACATGGATGATGGATTGAGTGGCTATTGGCACGCTTTTTTCCCTGGAGGTCGTGACGCCACGGATGGCGATTATGATAATGCGGAGGGAAATCACCTGGGTAGCTATCAGGTGTCACTCACTTATTCCGCTAAAGATGTCAATTTGAAACTTTACGCTGAGCATTTCTTTGAGGACCATTCACAGATGTTTCTTCAGTATGACTGGAAAGACTTCCTTCTTGGTGTCGAGTGTGAGATACCACATGGCACATTGGTCCACAATATCTTATATGAGTATCTTGGGACATATGACCAGACAGGCTCCGTCTATCACGACCGTACATCCAACTTGCCGATACAGATAAGTGGTGCGGATGATTATTACAACCATTCCATTTATGGAGCGTGGCAACACTGGGGAATGTCTATAGGTAATCCGTTGCTGCTCTCTCCGATTTATAATGCCAATGGAGCCTTGCGGTGTTATTATAATAGAGTGGGGGCGCATCACTTCGCAATGAGCGGATCTCCTTCGTCCTCTTGGTCGTACCGACTGATGTTTACACATTTACGAACACTTGGAACATATAATAAACCATCATTTAATCCAGTGTATGGCAATTTCTTCTATGCCGAGATGACGTGCTCACCATCCTTGTTTCGCGGATGGAGGTTCACTGCCGCGGTGGGAACAAATGGTGGTGAGTTGATAGGCAACTCAAAAGGAATCACGTTGTCTGTAAGCAAAAGCGGATGGCTGACAAGACGTTATTAATTATGAGATATTACATATTTACACATATAATATTATTACTACTGATGTCTGTCTTTTCCTGTGAGAGTCGTCATGATGATAATGGCAGTTTGTCGGGCAACTGGCAGATGACGACATGGTATGACAGCGACAGTGTCGCTGAGAGAGACATGTTGGCTGACGGTATCTTCTATTCTGTCAGTCTTGAGCTCATCAAGATATGGCAGCCGGGTAAGTCGAGAATCTATTACCTCGCCTCATTCGTCCGTGACGGCGACAGTTTATTCCTCGTTAATGCTTATGTCTCGCCAAATGACTCCGTAGTGTCATTTGAGGACATGGCTCCGTATGGCGTTGAGTCTGACGGACGTTTCAGGATAGTCTCCAATGACTCCAAAACACTCATTTTGTCTGGAAAGACTAAAACGCTGGTGTTCAGGAGTTATTAAGAGAGTGTCAGTAAAGAATCATGCTAAATGTGAAAAAAAATAAAAATTCCCGTTTTTTAAGTCAATAAATCCCCTGTCGTTTCGTTATATATCATAAACAAAACCTGTAATGTCATCGAATTTCCAAACGATATATATAATAATAGCTTTCCTTGTCAGTCTGGCGTTTGCTGTCGTCAGCATGCCATTCGTGATAGCCATGTGCAAGAAGAATGGGCTCTATGACCAGCCGGAGGCGCGTAAAGTGCACCAGTTCGCCATACCTCGTCTTGGTGGCTCATTGTTCATGCCTTCTATGGCCGTAGGTACCGTCTCAGCCCTTATCTTCAAATATGGTGGGGTGAGCAATGACTTTGTTGTCAGTCTGTCTACTGCAATGATGGCGGCGGGTGGAATAATGATATACCTGATAGGAATCCTTGACGACCTCAAGGGTATGAAGGCTATGCACAAGTTCATCATACAGAGTGTTACGGCCCTTTTCTTTCCGGTCTGCAACCTCATGATTAATGACCTTCATGGTCTGTTCGGCCTGCATGTCATACCAATATACGTGGCATATCCCATCACCGTTTTCGTCATTCTTCTTATCGTCAACGCTATGAATCTCATAGATGGTATCGACGGGCTTGCCTCAGGTTTGTCTTTGTTGATATTATGCTCCTTCGGTTACTTGTACAACAATCTTGGATCTCCTCTGTTCTCCATAATATCCTTCAGTCTTGCAGGCGCAGTCCTTGGATTCTTCTTCTATAACTACTTCGGTAAGATAAATGGGAGGAAAATCTTCATGGGCGATTCGGGGAGTCTCTTCCTCGGTTATGTCATAGCGTACCTGTCCATCAAGTATCAGATGACCAACTGGGAAGTCTTCGAGTATCGTGAGAACTCCTTCTTGATATCATTCTCGTTAGTCATGCTTCCGTGCTTCGACGTCATACGTGTTGCATTGGGACGAAAGATGCGTGGAAAAGACATGTTTGAGCCGGATAAGACCCACGTGCATCACCTTATCATGGCAACAGGGCTTAGCATGCATCAGACACTCTATGTCATACTTTCCATCTTCGTCTCCTTCTGTGTCCTTAACTACGGACTATTCGTGTTTGGCGTTAAGATGTCATTAATTATCTTTGTCGACGTCGTTCTCTATTCGTTGTTGATAGCGTTTACCAACAGCATGAGGACAGAATGAGACACTTCCGCTTCTCAGACGGGTACTTATGTTTCTTGTTGAGGCTCGGCGTGTGTTGTCTTTGATGGTGGGATTTCTGGAAATTCTGGATTTTCTAGACTCTCTTGATTATCTGAATTCTCTGTGGTCGACGGTGCGGTCGCCGTATTTATAAAGAGAGTACTTACCAGATTTCCTATTCGCAACCCCAATTTTTGCTGTCCGAAACTCCTCTTTTTTCGTTGACGCATGGCAACGAGGAAATGACTTCTGGAATTTTCTCATGGCTTATTCTGTGTCTGAAAATCTTAGGTTAGGACGTTGAAAAGTTCAGGTTAGGATTTTTAAATCCTCAGACCTGCGTATAGACTATATCCTAACCTAAGAATTTAAAAAAAGAGACACAAGATTTTTGAAAGCCTTATAATAAGATTATCAATAAGTTAACCTAAAATTAGTAAAAAGTAGGCATAGGAAATCTCGTCACGCTGCAAATTGTCCATTATTCCCCTTGTCTCATCATCATGTCACACACGTGCACGACATATCATAACCATGGTGTGTCTCGGCGTTCGGAGACCAGTAAAGCACATAACACAAACATCCCGATTCTCACTGCTGAGAATCGGGATGTTGATATGTATGGATGGAGGGCGTCTTCGCCTTGTCCTTCCTCTTGTGTGTTTTCTGCTGGTGCTGTCGTCCGGCTTAGCCCATTATGACGTCCACCATGTGAGTGCCCGGAGCGTAGCTGATGACATTACCGTCGATTTCCTTGCCGTCCACCTTGATCGAACGCACGCCCTTTTGCGCACCGTCAGGGTTAGATATCGAGATGTTGTACTCAGAGTCTCTGATAACCCTTCTCACCTTATATTGGCGCATGTCAGCAGGTATGCAAGGGTCAATCTCCAGTCCCTCGTATGTTGGCTTGACACCCAATATGAATTGTGTTATCGTGTACCAGTTCCATGCAGCTGTTCCTGTGAGCCATGAGTTCTTGCCCTCTCCAGGCTTCGCGGCGTCCTTACCCGCCACCATCTGTGAGTACACGTATGGTTCCACCTTGTGCAGTTTCTGGTCCTTGATCCACGCCGGACATATCTTGGTGTAATGCTCCCATGCGTCATTACCTCTTCCCGCCACGGTCTCTCCGATAATCACCCATGGGTTGTTATGGCAGAAAATTCCGGCGTTCTCCTTATAGCCGGCAGGGTATGAGCTGATCTCACCCATCTCCACGTGATACGTGGTGTATGCTGGCCAGTTGAGTACGATGCCGTGCTCGCAGTCCATGTATTTTTTCACTGAGTCGAGTGCGAGGTCCACCATGCCTTCACGTAGTCCGATGCCTGCCATGGTGCACCATCCCTGGCTCTCAATGAAGATTTTACCTTCCTCGTTATCCTTGGAGCCTATCTTGTTGCCGTAGAAGTCATAGGCTCTCAGATACCACTCGCCGTCCCATCCGTGCTGTTTCACGGCGTTGATCATGTCATTGATGTGCCCCTCGGCTCTCTTCGCCTCATCCTCGTGCCTTTTGTCTCCGTCACGTTTGGCGAGGAAGCGGCACAGCTCGGCGTATTGTCGTCCGCACACCACGAACAGGCCTGCTATCATGAGTGACTCGGCCTTGCTTCCCTCCGTCTTGTTCTCGGTGGTCTGGAAGCTCTCGTTAGGGTCCCATGAGAAGCAGTTGAGGTTGAGGCAGTCGTTCCAGTCTGCTCGTCCTATCAATGGTAACTTATGAGGTCCGAGGTTCTCGGTGACGTGGTTGAATGAGATGCGCAGATGCTCGAGGAGTGACACTTCAGAGCCTGGCTTGTTGTCCCAAGGCACCATTTCATCGAGGATGGAGAAGTCGCCTGTCTCTTTCAGGTATGCTGTGGTGCCGAAGATGAGCCACATCGGGTCGTCGTTGAATCCGCCTCCGATGTCGTTGTTTCCTCTCTTCGTCAGCGGCTGGTATTGGTGATAGCAGCCACCGTCAGGGAACTGTGTTGATGCTATGTCGATGATACGTTCCCTGGCTCTTGACGGTATCTGATGGACGAATCCCACGAGGTCCTGGTTGGAGTCTCTGAATCCCATTCCTCGTCCGATACCGCTCTCGAAGAACGATGCGGAGCGTGAGAAGTTGAAGGTCACCATACACTGGTACTGGTTCCAGATGTTCACCATTCTGTTCAGGCGACTGTCATCGCTAGTGACTGTGTATTTGTTGAGCAGACCGTCCCACATGGCTCTGAGCTCCTCGTAGGCTTTGTCTACAGCCTCCACGGTGCTGAACCGCTCAATCGTCTCCTTCGCCTTCTTCTTGTTGACGAGGGTCACGTCGCTGTCCTGTGATGAGATGAGCTCTCCCTTGGCCTTACGCACGATGTCATCTTGACAGAACTTGTCGTTCTGCGCGTTCTCCACGTAGCCGAGTATGAATATGAGGTCTTTGCTCTCTCCCGCCTTCAGCTCCACCTCCAGGTAGTGTGAGGCGACAGGTGACCATCCGTGTGCCAGCGAGTTTGCGGCTTTACCGTCCTTGACGCACTGTGGCTCCGAGAAGTCGTTGTACAATCCTATGAATGTCTCCCTGTCTGTGTCGTATCCTTGTACCGGAGCGTTCACGGAATAGTAGGCGTAGTGGTTTCGCCTTTCCTTATACTCCGTCTTGTGGTATATGACGCTGCCGTCAATCTCCACCTCGCCGGTGGACCAGTTTCTCTGGAAGTTCTCCATGTCAGTGGCTGCGTTCCACAGACACCACTCAGCGAAGGAGAACAGTTTGATGGTCTTAGTCTCCTTTGTCGTGTTGCGTAGCGTGACTTTCTGCACCTCCGCCCAGCTGTGAAGAGGCACGAAGAACAGCACGCTCGCCTCGATGCCGTTCTTGGCTCCCATGATGCGTGTGTAGCTCATGCCGTGTCGGCACTCGTAGAAGTCAAGCGGAGTCTTGCAAGGTTTCCAGCCAGGGTTCCAGATCACTCCGTTGTCGTTGATGTAGAAATAACGTCCTCCGTTGTCCATCGGCACGTTGTTGTATCTGTATCGTGTTATTCTCCTGAACTTGGCATCTTTGTAGAAGTCATAGCCTCCGGCGGTGTTGCTTATCAGTCCGAAGAAGTCCTCGTTGCCGAGGTAGTTAATCCACGGGAATGGAGTGGCGGGTTCAGTGATTACGTACTCCCTGTTCTCGTCATCGAAATATCCGTATTGCTGATTGTCCATGTTGTTTGTTGACATTGTTGATTATGTTGTGCTTGTTATGTTTATTATTGTCGTGATGTCATTGTTATTTTGACACATTGAGATGTCTCTGCAGGAACGCATTCCATTCGTCCCACTGCTCCTGATACCAGAAATGCTCTGTCTTCGGATATGGAGACAAGGTCTTATCCGCATTCACCACGTTGTATGTCGCATAGGCTGTTGTCGGTGGAACTACGTTATCATTGTATCCGAATGAGAAGTAACCCGGCACTTTGATGCGTCTCGCAAAGTTTACTCCGTCGTAGTATCTCAGCTGCTCCACGAGTCGCTTGTCCACGTTTGCCTTGGTGGTTCTCGTCGACTCGTCGTAGAAGTAGTGCGGCCATCCGCACGCTGTCTTCTTCAGTGCCGCCTCATAGTCACACATGGCGGCGTGAACAGCTGCGTAGCAACTCACTCTCTTGTCGAGCGCAGTCGTGGCGAGGGTTAGGAAACCGCCCTGTGACGATCCTGTCACCGCCAGGTCGGAGCCGTTCCACAGGTCTCCGTTCTTGGTGTCGTTCACAGACACGAGTTGTCCGTTAGGTGTTATGCTGAGTGACTGAATGAAGTCGATGGCTCTGACGCATCCCGTGATTACGTGCTTGTAGTAGTTCTGGTTCTTGTCGTGTATGCCGTTCATCCAGTAGTCGGCGAGAGCGGCTGACGACAGGTTGTCGTAGAACGTCCTGTCGTAGGTCACCGGCACTCCGTGTATACCGATCTCCAACACTATCATGCCTTGTTTGCACGACCATTCGTCACCGTTGTACGGACGTGCTCCGGCGCCCGGCACGCGGAGCAGGGCAGGGTAGCGTCCCGGCTTGACTGGCACATTGAGTATGCCGTACACCCTTCGTCCCCATCTGTCATTCTGGAAGTTGATGTGGTAGGTGTTGACCTCTGACGTGCTCTTCTCCGGCAGGAAAGTCATGTGTGACTCCAACGGAGTGTTTCTCGCTTCTCTGATGGCGTCCTCCCAGAAGCGGTCGAAGTCATCAGGACACTGGGTGGTCGGCGTGATCTTCTCCGGCGACACTGCTGTGGTGCACCAGCCCACGTAGTCCTTGCCGTCCACATGCGCCGTCACCTTGAGTGTGTAGAAGCCCGGTGTGGACATCTTGCCGGAGATTTTGGCGTCACCTTTCTTGAGTGCCATGTCTTTTCGCTGCTCGGGATACATCTCCGGTCCCATCTCGTAGCTGACCGAAGTGTTGTCGAGTAGTGTGCCGGACTTACGCACGTCGACGTTGAAGTTAATCTTCTCGCCTGTCTTGTAGGTCCAATCCTTGTGATCTGGCGTGACGTTCACCGTGATGTTCTCGCCTCGTATCTGTCCTGTGACATCCTGAGTGAAGAGTGTGCCTGCCGCTGCGAGCAGCAGGAATAAAGCGTGTGTCTTTCTCATATTATCTTGTGATTTGTTTTGTCATTTCCTTGATCATGTTTATCGTCGACGTGTCTTTGACGAACACGGAGTTCAGACCTTGCTCCTCCTGTGCCGGGTCGCACACGTACTCGTCCCACCTCTGCCATATGGTGTGTCGTGGGTTAGCCAGTCCGCCCCATCCCCAGAAGTTACATCCCGCGATCTTGCCGGACTCCTTGATGATGTTGAACACGTAGCGGTAGTAAACGTCACGGCCGCTTGTAGGTGACGCTGGCGTGAAGGTGAAGTTGTCTCTCGGGTAGCCGAACTCCTCGAGCACGATAGGCTTGCCTTCCTTGCTTAGCACCTCGTAAGCCTCGTCGATGTACGCCTGGGTGCTGTCGCAGGCGGCGCCAACCATCGTCGTCACCGGGTCGCTGTCCTTGCCCGCCTTCTCTGCATCGTAGTTCTGGTTGTACTTGCCCAGCCATCCCCAGTTGTAAGGCCAGATGTGTATGCACGCATAGTCGATGTTAGGCAGGGTGTGTATTTCCTTGAACAAGTTGATGTCCTCCTCGCATCCGTGCTTGCCCTCTGAGCCTGTGGTTACCAGATGGTTTGGGTCTATGGACTTGATGAGTGTGCTTTGCTCATCAATCCATTCCACGAACCTCTGTCTGTGGAGTGAGTCGTTGATGAAGCAACGCGGCTCGTTGGCAATTTCCCACGCCATGATGGCTGGCGACTCGGAGTACGGCTTGCCTGTCACACTGTTGGTCCTCTCCACAATCGACCTCACGTGTCGGGCCGCCATGGCTCTCGCTGAGTCGTTCGTGATGAAGTTGGCTGCATACTGCATGTATTCCCACCACCCGTCAATCGTCGGGACAGGGGTGCTGTCGAAGTGTCGCTTCTCTCCGCTGCCGTCAGACTTCATCACGTCGCCGGAGAAGCCTGCCCAGTCGAGGTACGCTCCGTAGCCGCCGCTCCACTCCCATGCGTTGTTGAAGTAAAGCACGGCTTTCATGTCGCGCTTCTCCAACTCCACCATGAGATAGTCCAGGCCTGACAGCAGGGTGTCGTTGTATACTCCTGGCGCGGTTTGCAGCTTAGGCGCTATATGTGAGGGGATGCTGTCTCGTCCGTCTCCTCCTACTAAGACGCGTACGTTGTCGATTCCGATGCTTCGCAGTGTGTCCAGCTCGAGTGCCAGTCTTTGCCTGTCGCCTCCGCAGCCTTCGCTGGCGAGTATGGCCCCGTACCACATGTTCGTTCCGACATATCGGTATTCCTTGTCACCGTTGTAGAACTTGCCGTCTCGAACCGTCACGTAGGGTGTGTCAGCGTTTCTCACGCTGCCGCACGAGGAGGTGAGTAGGGTGGTGACGGCGAGAGCTAGTGACAGATATATTTTCTTCATGCTGATCCTGTTTGGTTGAGTTCTTATGTAGACCACTTCACGTATGTGCCGTGTCTCTTATTTGTCTGTCCTGAATGGCACGATAGGTAATCCTCTTGTGTCGTGTAGCTTACCGGGCTTGAAGTTCTTGAAGCAGTATCTCACGTTCTTGACTTCCTTGACTTCAGGACATACAAGTTTCAGGAAGCATCCCTGCGGCTGTGTCCTCCAGTCGGATGCCGCCCAGACCACCGCCTTGTGGTAGACACCGTCGGCGCCTGACGCCTCGAAGCCCTCGATGTCTGTCAGTCTGTCGAAGCCCTCAACGCAGTTCTTGAAATAGAGACACGTCACCTTGCCCTTATCGTTTTTGTTTTTAGCCACGCTGCTGCCCGCGATGATTGTCTTGCCCAGCTCGTCTGCGTCCATGACACGCATGAAGTCGAACTCAGGCGCCTCAGCTGTTATGCCTTTCACTCCGTAGTCTCTCGTGGCAGCCATCCACGCCAGTCTCTGTCCAATCTGTCGTTTCTGTGCTCCGTGTATCTGGTCTTTCTCATACGGATAGATGAGGTCAGAGGTGCAGACGCAACCGCTGTTGTCCAGTTGTGACGCTATCTGGTGCTGTGCCTCGCGGAATTTGGCAGCCCAGTCTCCGTCGGGATTGCCGTAGTCGTATGGAGGCAGCTCCACGGTGTACATCGGCAGCTTGTCGTTAGGCTGGTTCCACATCTCTCGCCATAGTCTGGTCATCGTGCTGAAACGTTCTATGTATTCCTTCTCCTTGCCGACGTTGCTCTCGCCCTGATTCCACAGGAATCCTTTTATGGTGTATCCTGCTAGAGGATATAACATGCCGTTGTACATGACCATCTTTTTATGGTAGTCCGTGTCATCCATCGGCACCAGTTTGTCTGGGTAGGTGAGTAGTATCTCTTTTGGTAGCCAGCCTTCCACGCAGCTGCCTCCCCAGGAGCAGTTGATGATGCCGACAGGCACATCGATGATGTCTGTCAGTGTGGTGGCGAAGAAATAACCGCAGGCGGAGAACTCAGTAACGTTCTCTGGCGTGCAGGTCTTCCACTTGCCGAACGCCTTCTTCTGAGGCTCGTCCGGTCCCTTACGCTCTATCGTGGCGCAGCGTATGGACTTCTTGTATTTCCCAGATGAGGCTATCGCCTCGCCGGCACCTTCCACCGGACAGTTCCAAAATCCTTTCATCGGCATCTCCATGTTAGACTGTCCGGAGCAGAACCACACCTCGCCTATCAGCACGTTGGAAAGACGTACAGTCTCACCGTCTCCTTTTATGGTCACGGTCTGGGTCTCATAACTTGCCTGTGGCGTGTCCACATAAATGTTCCAGCGTCCGTCATTGTCCGCCTTAGCCGTATAGCTCACGTTATTCCATGACACCTCTACCGTGACGTCTGACTTCGGTTGGACCCATCCCCAAAGTTTTGCCTTGGTTCGCTGTTGCAGCATCATGTCTTGACCGATAATGTCCGGCAGCTCAAGTGCGTTAACGTTAAGTCCTGCCATGGCGAGGAGAATAAGAGATAAGTATTTTTTCATAATGGTTATAAGGTTTTAAGTTTGAAAGGTTATCAGTATGTGGCGCTTGTCAAGGGACCTTGCATCGCCACCATTGCAAATGTACGTATTATATATCTTCGTATCTGTACTTTTTTTGCTAAATGATAATATTATTTTGATGTTTTATCCTGACGTGAAATAATTGTATCAGTGACGTTGTCTGGTGGGCTTCGCACTCTTGTAAGTGCATATATTATAATAGGTGTAAGGACGAAAATAAACGGGAAGGTTGAGTCTCCTCATCCTTCCCGTCTGTTATGTCGTTGTCCTTGGTTGAGCGTCGAGGACATGCTTGCGCATGTGCTCTCGCTCATACAGTCACGTGTTGTTTACTCGTAGAAACCAGAGTAGCGTGTGCCTGAGTATCTGTAGATTGTCTCGCTGTCTGAGCTGAAGACGAAGTCTACACAGATGCTGTCGGTTGGTTTGCCGTGGAGGTTCACTCCTGCGCCAGGAAGAATCTTACCTGTCACGCTGCACGTCTCAGGCTCAGATGTTGACCTTACGTTTGTTGCGTTAGTGGCTGAGATTGTTCTCTTGGAGATGTCACATCCCACCTTTGCCTTCACGCTCCAGAAATTACCGAAGTCGTCAATCCAGATAGAGTCTGCTCTGTTAGCTGCTGTGTTGAATGTGTAGAGAGTGAACGTGCCGAATCCATAGTAGTCTCCGTAGTGTATGGTGTCTCCGCTCTCGTCAACTTGCATGACATCCACCTGTACGTCCCAGTTACCAGCCACAGCCTCTGTTGCTGTGCCTCCTGCGTCAACATCTGTCTCCACGCTACATGAAGTTAGACAGAGTGCCGCTGAAATCAATAGATAATATATATTTCTCATAATTATTGTCTGTTATTAGTTTGTTGCTATTACATGGAAAACAAATCCATAGTCCGAGTAAGTCACATCCCATGTCAGCGTATTTGTATCTGGGTCGTACGCTCCGTTTTCGAAGCTCTCGTAAGAGTCGCCCCATCCAGCCACGTCACCGGAAAGAATCTGTATGGTGTTGTCCTCCAACAGCTGTGCATATCCCTTCATGGCGTATGAAGATCCGTAGCCGGCGCGCTGGTCATACCATCCAGCCATCCAGTCTGATACCTCGAAGATACCTGGGGCGGCGTAAGTGAATGTCACTGTGTATCCGCTGTAAGCTGTCTGCTTTCCGTTGTACAGACGATAAGAACCGCTCTGGACAGTGTATGTGCCGCTGATGTCAGTAGTGATGTTAGGGTCGCAGACTGCCACTGTGCGTGTTGTGGATCTTGTGTATCCGTCAGGGTTTGTGGCGTAGTAAGTGACATAGTAGAGTCCAGCCTTGTTGACATCGATGTCCTCCAGTCCCTCGACCACGACGTGACTGCTGTAGTCCTCGCCCATGAGCTTAGCTGTACATCCGGCGTCGTTGTATGCGCTACCTATAGGAACCTGAACGAATTCGTCTCCAGTGATTGTCAACACAGGGTAATATGTGATACGTGTGTCGGTATATTCCTCATCTGAGCATGATGACAGCAAGAACATTGTCATACATGTGACGAGTGACAGTAATATTTTATTTTTCATAATTCTTCTTTTTTCCTTGAATATTATTTAACATCCCAGAACACCTTGTCTGCAAGAGTCTTAGCAGTAGGAGTGTTCGGGTTGAGTGTTCTCGCTGTGCTTGGATAAGGAACACGCTCTGCGAGACTTCCCTCGCTATAGTTGATTGCAGGCTCAATGAAGTCACCAGCGTTGTAAATGTTAGGGCTGCTGATAATATCCTTACCGCTTGCGCTTGACAGTGCAGGGATGTCAGTACGTCTTGCCTCAGACCATGCCTCCATGTGGTCACGCATGAAGAGAGCCACCCATTTCTGCATATACACAAGGTTCAGCTTGGCAGTGTTGTCTGACATGTTGTCCCATCCTGTTCTCACGCCTGCGAGGAAAGTTTCAGCTCCACTTATGCCGCGTGACTTGAAGTCGTAGCTTACGGCAGCCTCATAAGCAGCCTTAGCAGCAGCGTCGTCGTTGTTGAATCTGAGTTCAGCCTCTGCGATGAGCAGCTGAAGCTCTGCCTGTGTGAAGAGGTAGATAGGCGCTGCTGCCATTACGCTGTAGTCGATGTTGCTAACGTAGGTGTCCTGGTACTGTGCTGTTGACAGACCGAGCCAGCCGGCCTCCACAGTCTTTGCTCCCGGAATCTGTCCGACGTAAGTGTTGTCGTATGAGCGTGGTTTAATGACATAGCTGATACGTGGGTCGTTGGTGAGTTTGAGATACTCAACGAGCGGGTATGCGGCGCAGTGGTTCTTCGTTCCGAGTGAGCGGTATGCGTCATACCAAGGATTGTATTGTCCGTCAGCGTTATCGTATACATCCCATGCCACGTCGTTAGTGAAGAAATTGTTGTCAGCCACCAGCTTCTGCACCTTGGCAGTGTTGTCAGCCGCGTTGATATTGGCGTCGATGAGACGGAGCAGCATACGAAGTCTGAGTGCGTTGGCGAATCCCTTCCACTGATCCATGTTTTTGCTGAGCAGCGGGTCAGTAACGTTCATGACAGCTTTTGAGTCGAGGTTAGCCTCTGCCTCGTCCAACTCAGCCAGCACACCCTCGTAGATAGTCTGTCCGTCGTCCCACTTAGGGTTCAACAGTGCGGTACCTTTCAGAGCCTCTGAGTAAGGAGCGTCGCTCATGTTGTCCACGAGGAGCTGGAAAGTGTATGCTCTAAGCACCTTACATGCGAAGATAGTGGCAGTGTTGTCAGTCTTGTTCATTATTGTCTCGAGGTCCTCGAGCGCACCTGCGTAGAGATAAGTGTAGCACCAGTTGAACAGGTCCTTACTCTCGTTGATGTTAAGCTCCGCGAGGTCGTTATATTGGTTTGCTGTAGGCATCTGATCCCAGTACTGAGCGAAAAAGCCAGAGTAGTTGAACATCTGATCGCCCAGACAGTCCGCTATAAAGTTCTCAGCAGACGGGAACACCAGGTCGATGGTTACAGATGACGCTGACGGTTCGTTTGGGTCCTCGTTGATGTCCATGTCACATGATGTGAGCATGAGCAAGCCAGAAAGTGCCAGATATATTGATTTCTTCATTTCTCTTCTTTTTAGAATTTAACATTGATGTTGAAGCCGAACTTACGGCAGCTTGGATTAGCGCTGTACTCTCCGAACTGTCCCTTAAGGTCACTTCCGAGGTTGCTCAACTCAGGGTCTGTGTAAGTGTTGCTGCTTGGTGTCCAGATGAAAAGGTTCTCGCCGTACATAGATACAGTGGCGTCAGTCAACACTGTTCCTGCCAACCAGCGCTTAGGAAGATTCCAAGACAGTGTCACGCTGCGAAGCTTAAGGAATGTACGTGAGATGAGGTCACCCGCATCCATGTCTATACCGCCGTTGTCCCAGTACTTGTAGATGTTTGTCGGAGTGAGAGCTGTAGTGTTCTCGACGTACACTGTGTTACCATCTGCGTCAGTAGTGGCAACAACAGAGTTTGGCACGACCCAAGGATTACGTCCGTTGTATGCCGTCTGTATGGCGTTACCAGTGAAGTCAGCGATGTTTCTCGTACGTGAGTACATGAGACCGCCGTGACGGTAGTCGAAGTCAGCAGAGAAAGATATTGACTTGTATCTGAAAGTTGTACCGAAGCCCAGTGTGTACTTGTGGTTCATAGAACCAATGATCTGTACGTCACTTGTTGACACTGGCAGACCGTTTGAGTCAACAATGACCTGTCCGTCCTCTGTCTTCTGGCTTGTGTATGCCTTGTAGATACCAAGCTCCTCGCCCTCGATAGCCCAGAGTCCTGTTCCACCGGTGAATCCGTAAATCTCACTCTCTCCGTTCTGTCCCTCTGGAAGTGAGAGCACCTTGCTCTTGTTCTTGGTGTAGTTGAGTCTGAGGTCCCACTGGAAGTCTCTTGTCTTAATAGGAGTGCCGTTGATGAGCAACTCTATACCTCTGTTTCTCAACTTACCGAAGTTCACCACCTGTTCAGTGTAACCTGTTGAGGCGTCCATGTCGAGTGTGAATATCTGCTTATTAGTGATCTTGTTGTAGTATGCGAGGTCGAAGCTAATCCTGTTGTTGAGGAATGCCATGTTGAGACCAAGCTCCATTTCCTTAGTCATCTCTGGTGAGAGCTCCATGTTTCCGAGTTTGTTACCTACAGTGAACGCGTTAATGCCGTTCAATGGGAACTTTGACGTACCCCATCTGCTTGAAGAAGCAGAACCCTTAGTGTATGTTGACAGAGTCTGATATGGGTCGGCGTCACTACCTGTCTTACCCCATGCCGCGCGGAACTTACCGAATGTGATGACCTTTTTCACCTCTGGATTAAGAATCTCAGAGAAGATGAAAGAACCTGTCACGCCTGGGTATGTGTATGACATTGCGTTAGGCAGAGTTGATGACCAGTCAGTACGTGTACACATATTGATGAACACCATCTCACGCCAACTGATCTCAGCGTTGGCATACACACCCGTCATTCTCTTGTGTTTCGTAGATGTTGACGTCGTCGGTTTCTCCGCAGAGTTAGACAGATTGTACCAAGTCGGGATGGTGAGGTTTGTCACATTAGAGTAAAGGCTCTGTACTTTGTACTCGTAACCGTTGGCTCCGGCTACAGCGTTCACGCGCCAATCATCATCGACAGGCATGTCGAATGTCACGAAGAGGTCGTGGTTAAACTCTCTGCGTCGTATTGTACGCTCTGTCACAGAACCTGTGGCGCCGTTGAAAGTGGATGCCCCGTTTTGCCCAAGATAAGTGTCTCCGAACAACGCCTCCATGTTAGGCTCACCCGCGCTGTACTGTGCGGCAGTGTTGTCGAGGCTGGCTCGATATGTCACCTTGAAGTACTTAAGGAAGTCATAGTCGAGTTGTAACTTACCGTAGAAGCGGTCTTGCTCATACTCGTTCTTATAGTTCTCGAGAATCCAGTATGGGTTAGTGATACCGTAAGGTGTGTAATAGTAACCCGGAGTGGCGAACGGATAGTCCAAGTTCTTGAGCTCAACGAAGCTGATGTCTCGAGGAGACTGCATCACTGCGTTGTACATTGAGCTTTCACCCTGTCCTGACAACACATTCTTGTTCTTGTTGTAAGTATAGTTCAGGGATGTGCTGATTGTCAAGTCTTTAATCTTGTGGCTTCCGCGTGCGCTGAACGTGTACTTGTTGTAAGAATCAGCGTTGGTTGGGATAATACCATCCTCGTGAATCTGAGAGAAAGACACGAAGTACTTGCTGCGGTTGTCGTCAGATACGCCGTCGAAGCTGACGCTGTTCTGATACTTGAAGCCTGTGTCGAAGAAGTCTTTAATGTTATTCTTGATAGGCACGTATGACTTAATCTGCTGTGAGTTGTCATACACAGATCCGTACTTCAGCGTTGAGCCGTCGAAGGCAGGGCCCCAAGAACCATTCTCGTCGTCTGTCTTGTCGCCGTACCATCCCATACCGAAGTCATTCTGCATCTGTGGCAGGCGTAACACACTCTCCCAAGTGCACCCGCCGTTATACTCGACGCCCACGCCCTTGCTATGCTTCTTGCCTTGCTTAGTTGTGATCATGATCACACCGTTTGCGGCTCGGCTACCATACAACGCAGTGGCAGCGGCTCCCTTAAGCACGGTGATATCCTCAATGTCATCCGGGTTGACAGCTTGAGCACCGGTACCGAAGTCGAATGAGTTGTCAAGACCTGATCCGTCAATGCTACCGTTGTTCAAAGGCACACCGTCAATGATGTATATTGGCTGGTTATTTCCACTGAGGTCGGAGTAACCACGGATAACCACTGATGTTGAGCTACCAGGTGAAGATGATGGGTTAATCTGCAAACCTGCGACTTTTCCGGCTAGGTTTGACATTAAGTCGTTTGAACGTGTCTCAGTCAAGACATCGCCGTCCACTTTTGTGGCGGAATAACCGAGTGACTTGGCTGAGCGCTTGATACCCAGCGCCGTTACGACCACGTCGTTGAGGCTCTTACTGTCACTGTCAAGGTAAATCTTGACGTTAGGTTTGATTGTACACTCTTTGGTGGTCATACCGATGTATGACACAACAAGCGTCTTGGATGTGTTTGGTACATCCTCGATGGTGAATTTTCCGTTTATGTCAGAAGCGGCACCTAAGAGTGAACCCTTAACATGAACGGATGCTCCAACAACAGGTTCGCCCGTCTCAGACTCGATGACGGTTCCCGTCACCTTCTGTTGGGCAAACATCACACTAACTGTAAACATACAGATAGTGATGAGAGTCCATAATCTTTTTCTCATTCTAATAAAATTAGTTATTTGTATAAAATTAGTTATGCCGTAAAAGTGTCGGCCGACCAACAATGGTCAAGCGATGCCTGCCAGCACGCCTTGATGTATCACCTACATCGTTGGCGTGAACTGTATTAAATAAAACGATTTCTTTCAGTTTTTTACAAACTGCGTTGGTTTATTTAATATTTTGTGTTGTGGCTATCGTTTTTGCTATTTTTTGTTATTTTAACTGTTTTGTGCCGCAAAAGTATGAATTTATTATAAAACGAGCAAGAAAATTCTTAAAAAATCCGACAAAATGTTAAGATTAATGGACGTTGTTTGTAAAAAAGAACAGAATCGGGCATTATTCTTAATAAAAAGTTAATGAGTGACGTGTTCTTAGGTGCTTGCCACACTCGTCTTGTATCTTTCAATCGTTTGGTGTATGAGTTTGTCACGCAATGGTTCTCTGGTATGTCAACCTGTCGTGTTTTGTTGATTTCTATGGCTTGTCATAATTTCAAGCCGCTATGGCGTTTAATCCTGAGGACATCACGGACATTCATCCTCTTCACTCATGTCTTGTGACTTCTGACACAACGAATATTACCTTAGTGTTTTTTCAGTAATGCGTCTTGTGGTGACGATGGCCCCTGTGGGAAATTCAATTCGGCAGAGATTACCAGATTTCCTATCCGCACCCCAAATTTTTGCTGTCCGAAACTCCTCTTTTTCCGTTGACACAAGGCAATGAAAATATGACTTTTGGAATTTTCCCGTGCCTTATTCGGCGTCTGAAATTCTCAGGTTAGGACGTTGAAAAGTTCAGGTTAGGATTTTTAAATTCTCAGACCTGTATATAGACTATATCCTAACCTGAGAATTTTAAAAAAGAGACACAAGGTTTTTAGAAGTCTTGTATTAAGATTATCAGCAAGTTAGTCTAAAGTTGGTAAATAATAGGCATGGGAAATTTGGTTACAGGACAAATTGTCCGATATTCCACCTGTTACACACACAGGTTACTCACTGCGCCATAATTTGACGACGGTGAATGCCGCAGACTGCTGTTCTCATGTCGGATGAGGATGGGTAGGGTATGTGTGTGAGTCATGGTGTATGTCGGTATAGGTACGGAAAAAGCCCTGTGTGAGTTGACGGTCTGTCTTCTTACACAGGGCTTCTATATATTATATATAATGTGTAGTACTATTATATATACAAGGTGTAATGACGTTCACCTTAGTGATGTGTCATGATTCACACACCGTAGTGTCAGATGGTCTGCTCCACGTTCCAGACGAAGGCGCGCAGTCCGAGCAGTGGGTTGTCCACGTCGAGTTGGCGCAGTCTGTTGAGCAGAGGAGTGACCTTGTCGTCCTCAACAATCGTTATTATGGCGCTGTTCATTGACGGCCAAGCGTGAGAGCCGAGGTGAGGCTCACCAGTCTTCGAGCCACGTCCGCCGGCTTGTTCCAGTATTGTGTATCCTCTTACGTTGCTGGAGTCAAGCGCACTCATCACGTTATCTTGATGAGCCTGGTCGTATGCTATAAAAACACTTTTCATATTCTTGTGTCGTTTTGTTGTTATTTCTTATGATGGCGATCCTCGCTGAACTGTTCCTCAGCGGCGTGCTGTTTCCAGTACTCGTTGAGCTCTCTTGTCTCTTTGAGCTTACGTCTCTGACGTTTGATGCCTACGGCTCCGAATATACAGAACATTGAAGGAACGTAGATCAGTGTCAGAATCGTAGAGATGGTGAGTCCGCCGATGACGCTTATACCGAGAGGTCTCCACATCTCTGATCCCACACCGTGGCTGACAGCCATCGGCACCATACCGAGGATTGTGGTCAGTGTTGTCATGAGGATAGGGCGCAGACGGCTTCTTGCCGCTATGACAGCCGAGCGTATCAGTCCTATGCCTCTCTCACGCATGAGCTGAGTGTAGTCGATGAGCACGATACCGTTCTTGACCACGATACCGATAAGCATGATACCACCGAGCATTGACATGATGTTGAGGTTGGTGCCTGTCGTGACGAGCGCGAGGATGATTCCTGAGAACGCGAATGGCACTGATATCATGATGATGAACGGATATGTGAGGCTCTCGAACTGTGCTGCCATGACGATGAACACGAGTATGATGATGAGCACTCCGAGTGTGCCGAGGTCGCGGTTGGAGTCTTGCTGGTCCTCATATGAACCGGCAACCTGCACAGTGATGCCGTTCGGTATCTGCATCTTCTTGTAGAAGGACTCTCCAAGGGCGACACCGTCTGACAGTGCATAGCCGTCGGCAAGCACGGCGTTGACAGTGACGATACGCTGACGGTCCTTACGCTCGATGGTTGGAGGGATGGCGCTCTCCTTGACGGTTGCCACGTCTCTCACCCTGATCTGTTTACCGCTTGCGGAAGGTATGGTCATGTTCTCCACGTCCTCGATGCTGACACGTGAGTCCGGTTCGTAACGTACCTTGATGTCGTACTCCTCACCATCCTCACGGTAGTATGACATCAGTGATCCGTAGATGAGGTTTCTGATGTAACCCGCTGCTGTGGACAGTGTCAGTCCTTCCTTTGCCAGCTTGTCTCTGTCGAAGTCGATGACAATCTCCGGCTGGAAGTCAGAACGTGATATGTTGACCTGTGTGATCATCTCGTTCTCACGGAAGAGAGTAGCCATCTGCTCCGCCACGTTTCTTGTATCGTCAAGGTCATATCCGTAAATCTCGAATGTGGCTGTGGCCTGTCCACCCATTGCCGCTGCCTGCTGTCCACCGAGCAGCACCTGATACTTGGCGAGCTCTGGTATCTGCTTGCAGTCCGCACGCATCTCGTCACAAATCTGCGCGAGTCCCTTGTCACGCTTGTTCGACGGCACCATCATGATGTTGAAAGAGATGATGTGTGAGCCGTTGCTCTGAAGTGAGGCGAAAGTGTTGTCGTCGCCGGCCTGACCCACGGTAAAGTTACATGACTGAAGGTCTTTGCCGTATCTCTCTTGCCATTTCTTGGTGAGTGTCTTGGCGAGTGCCTCGGCTTTCTCCACTCTCGTTCCTATCGGCAGCTCAAGTGTCACACCGATACGTCCGGAGTCGTTGGAAGGGAAGAACTCAGACTTGATACCGAAGATGTTGGCGATGGCGATAGAGCCGAAGAATAATGCCACACAGCCTGCGATGACTGTCCAACGGTGACGTACAGCCCAGTTAATCTTGCCTTCGTACCATTCGTCGAGGTTGTCGAGTGCCTTGGCGATAGGAGAGTAGAATGTCTTGAAGATCTTGCTCTGTTTCTTTTGAAGCTTAAGCATCTGTGAGCAGAGCATAGGTGTGAATGAGAGGGCGCTCGTTGTGGATATGGTCATGATGATACACATCATCCATCCCAACTGCTTGAAGAGCACTCCGGCCATGCCGGTCACCATGGTGAGCGGGAAGAACACCGCAATCATCGTGAGGGTGGAGGCGATTACGGAGATGGCCACCTCGTTAGTGGCGTGAATGGCCGCCTGTTTAGGATCTGAGCCTCGCTCAATATGCGTGGTCACGTTTTCCAACACCACAATGGCGTCGTCGACGACATTACCGATGGCTATGGAGAGACACGACAGAGATATCATGTTGAGAGAACCACCCGTGGCGTACAAGTAGATGAATGAGGCGATGAGTGACATCGGGATGGTGATGACGATGATCAGTGTGGCGCGCCAGCGTCCGAGGAAGATGAACACAACGAGAGCCACGAACACCATGGCATAGATTATCGTCTCCTCGAGTGAGCCGATGGTGTTGAGGATGTTGTCTGACGTGTTGACGATGATACCGAGCTTCACGTCTGATGGCAGGTTGGCCTGCAGGGTCGGCAGCATCTTCATGACTCTGTTGGAAATCTCTACTGAGTTGGCTCCAGACTGTTTCTGTACCACGATCATGGCTCCTTGTGTGCCGTTCGTGAAGGTGCGCTGAGCGCGCTCCTCAACGTTGTCCACTATGCGGGCCACGTCACGGAGGTAAATGTTCGTGTTGCCTCTTGTACCCACGATGACGTTGAGCATCTGCTGAGGGTCATCGAACTCACCCTCGACACGCACCGTGTAGGTCTGCGTTCCGACATCCATCGTACCGTTCGTGATGTTCTTGTTCTCTGCGGCGATGGCTGATGACACCTGGGCCGGGCTCAGGTTGTAAGCCTCCATCTTCTTGGCGTCCATGTAGACGTTGATCTCACGCTGTGGCGCTCCTGAGATGCTGACGGTACCCACACCGTCGATACGCGCCAACGGGTTGGCGACGTTGTCGTCCAGTATCTTGTAGAGTGCCTTCTGCGACTCCTGCGCCTCGACGGAGAGGAGCAGGATTGGTATCATGTCCGTGGAGAACTTGAAGAGGATAGGTGTCTGCGCCTCGTCTGGAAGCGCTGAGCTCACCATGTCCAGTTTGTCTCGCACGTTGTTCGTGAGCACGTCGATGTCGTAGCCGTACTCGAACTGCAAAGTGATGACACTGACGTTCTCCTTCGAGTTACTTGTCACGTGCTTGAGGTGCTCCACTGAGTTCAGTGTGTTCTCCAGCGGCCTCGTGACGTTGTTCTCAATGTCCTCCGCTGACGCTCCCGTGTAGTAGGTGAGTACCATGATGGTATTCGTGTCGATGTCAGGATAGAGATCGATAGGGAGTTTTATCAGGGAGAAGATACCCAATATGATGACAGCCATGAAGCATAGGCTCGTCATAATCGGTCTTTTGACCGCTCCTTCATATAATGACATGTGTTGCTGTTTTTAGTTGTTACTTTACCACCTCAACTTCTTTGCCGTTGGCGAGGCGTGACTGGCCCGCGATGACTACCTGCTCTCCTGGTGTCACACCGCTGATGATCTCGTACTTGTCGTTCATGTGCTTGCCGAGGACCACCTTGTTGTAGCTTACCTTACCGTCTTTGTAGACGTATACGTAACGGTCGCCCGCTCCGATCTGCTTGACAAGTGCCTCATCTGGAACGAGTACGTGGTTTACAGTCTCAAAGGTGACTGTGGCGCGGGCGAACATGCCAGGACGCACCTTCTGGTCTTTGTTGTCAATGGTTATCTCGGCCTGGAAGGTGTGGGTGTTGGCGTCTATCGTTGGGTATACGATTGTCACCTTTCCGCTGAACTCCTCATTCTCATAAGCGTCCAGGGTGATGCTGACTGGCATTCCCTTCTTCGTCTTTTTATAGTAGTTCTCGGAGATGTTCACGTATAACTTGACCGGGTTAGTCTGCTCGATAGTCAATATTGGTGTGCTTGTGTACATGTCACCGTCATCGTAGTTGCGAGCTGTCACAACTCCGTTGATAGGTGAGATGAGCTGTGTGTTCTCCATGAGCTGCTTGTACTGAGTGGATAACACGTCAAGCTGGGTCTTTGCGTTGTCGTACTCGGCCTTGCTGGCACCGCCCACCTGATAGAGAGCGGCAGTTCTGTTGAACTCGGTCTGTGTGTTCTCCACCTGCAGCTTCATCTGACGCAGGCTTGACGCATCAAGCTGTACCAGAACCTGTCCTTTTCTTACTTGGTCGCCTACCTCGAAGTAGATTTTCTCAATACGGTATGGTGTGTTTGGAGCGATGTTGTTCTTAACGTCGCTTTCCACCGTGGCTGTGTATGTCTCGGTCTGCGGTATGTCTTCGCTTGTTGCCTTGGCGAGTTTAACCTGTGGCTTCTCTACCTGTGCTTCTGTGTTAGTACTCTCGCTGTTACCTCCGCATGAAGCGAGGACGAGAATGAAAGATGCTAGACTTAGTATTTTTACTTTATTCATGATGATGTTGAATGTTGTCTTAACGTAAAACCGAAATTATTTTAGATATGTCTCACGACCGAGTGTGTAATCGAGGTCTGCGCTGTTGGTCAGGTAGTCGTATATGCTCTGCGCATATGTCAGCTCTGCCTGTGTGAGTGCCGTCTCACTCTGGTTCAGTTCAAGTATGGTGCCACGACCCACGTCGTAACGCTTGCTGGATATTGTGACTGCCTTGTTGGCTTGCTCTACCGCTTTCTTGTTCGACTCGACCTGTGCTATGGTGCTTGCCATGTTCTGCTTGTAGCCCTCTGCGGCCAGCTGCAGCTTGCGTTCGGTGTCGAGACGTGTGTCCTCCATCTGCTTGAGCTGTATGCTGTTGCTCTTGAGTGAGGTGAAGTTGCTCGCCTTGAAGATTGGTATGCTGAGGGCGAAGGCGAACGATGCGGACGGAGCCCAGCTGTACTTGAACAGGTTCCAGTTGTCGTTGTACAGACTCTGGTATTGACCTGTGAGCTGGAATGCCAGGGTAGGCATGAAGTTCGTGTATAAGGTCTTTCTCGTACGCATTAGCAGCTGTGTGTTGGCGTCCAGCTGACGGAGCGTGGTGTTGCCGCCAAGGTCCTCGGTGCCGTTGCTGGCGAGAACCAGAGAGTTCTCGTATCTCTTCAGACTGTCCTCGATTGACAGGTTCATGTCTGCCGTCACTCCCATGAGAACCTTGAGCTGAAGCAATGCTAGGCGAAGACCTGTCTCTGTGGACACGAGGCTGGAGTTCATGGAACGCATCTGCACCTCCGCGCTGATCTTGTCGTACTCGCTCACGGAACCCACGTCGTATTTTGAGCTTACCACGTCGAAGTTCTCCTTGGCTGTGTTGTATCCTTTCTTTACCACGTCGTACGAGTCTTTTGAGAGTAAGGCGGCGTAGTAGGCTTTTGTGACTTGGTTGATGAGGTCGAGCCTTGAGCCTCTTGCCTTCTCCTGTGCCAGGAGAATGTCCTCCTTAGTCAGTTTCATGCTCTGATACACGGCGGGAGCGAACAACGGCAGTGAGAGAGTCGCTGACGCAGCTGCTGTGTTCGTGTTGTCCTGACCCATCTTGAAGGTGTTGCCTCCAAGTTTCATCTGAGCCGCTAATAAGGTGTGTTGGAGACTTGCGTCGACGGTGACTGATGGCAGCAGTGTCTGCCACGCTTCTTTGTTGGCTACCTCTTTCAGTTGCACTTCCTGGTCGGCAACTCGTATGGTAGGGTTTTTCGCGAGGGCAATCTCAATGGCTTTGTCGAGATTAAGGCTTAATGTGCCGTCATCGCTTGTGTACTGGGCGAAAGAACTGACTGACGCCGTGAATGACACAAGGAATGTCCCCCATTTTTTTAATGTTAACTTCACTGATTTAATGATATTTAATTGTTATTATTTCTGCGTTTTCTCTATTTTTTTTCTTTAACTTGCTTGCACCACTTATGCGATGTGTGCTTGTCTCTAAAAACTTCTTTTTGATATGACTTTATTTATGTGTGATTTTTATTGTCCTCAAAGCAATTTTTTCCCTTTTACTTTGGCAAAGTTAGGATAAATGTTTTGTGTGTTAAAATTTGTCCACTTCCTTTTCACAAAAAATAACAAAAGAAACTACAAATAAATCCCATCAATCGACTTTTAGGTAAATTTTCATTTTCCTTTTGTCTTTTTTTCGTTCAAGATATCTTACCTTTGCGTCAGACATTTCTAAGGCGTGCACGAATCGTGTTTCGTGAAGCTGATGTGTGTGGAGGACGTTGTGTGAGGGACGGTGAGACGGGTGTGTGTCTTCACCTAACTTGAGATTGTTGTTTTTAAGTCAAGGGATAAAATTTTATTTGTGATATTATGAAAATTGCGGTTTTAGTAGCCATGGAGAAAGAGCTCAAGCAGTTTATTACTTTATTGGGCGACCCTGAGAAACAAGAGATTGGCGGAAGAGCATATTATGTGGGCAATCTCGGAGAAAAACAGATAGTTTTGCAGCAGTGTGGCATTGGTAAGGTCAATTCTGTAATCGGTACTGTGGAGATGATAAGGAACTTCTCACCAGACTGTATCGTGTCAAGCGGTGTGGCTGGAGGAGCATCTCTCTCTGTGCCTCGTCTGGAGGCTGTGGTAAGTACCGAGTTGGTATATCATGATGCGTACTACGGTTCGGAGTGTGCGCCGGGACAGGTGTTAGGAATGCCGGAGCGTTTTACGGCAGACAAGAATCTTGTTGAGGCGGCGAAGTCGATAGCCGGTGTTCATCCTGGCCTGATTGTGTCGGGCGACTGGTTTGTCGACACGAAGGCCAAGATGGGCGGCATTGTTGACTTGTTCCCTGACGCGTTGGCGGTTGACATGGAGAGCTGTTCCATCGCTCAGGTGTGCCACGTCTACGGCGTGCCGTTCGTGTCCTTCAGGGTGATTAGTGACATACCGTTGGATGACACGAAGGCCAATCAGTATTACGACTTTTGGGATAAGGTGGCAGCCGAGTCATTTAGTGTAACCAGGGAATTTGTTGAGAAAATATAACCTGTTGTCATGGAGAAAATAACGTCATTCACGATAAATCACCTTGTGTTGAAACGCGGCGTTTACGTGAGTCGTGTCGACGAGGTTGGAGGAGATGTGGTAACCACCTTTGACATAAGGATGAAAGAGCCTAACCGTGAGCCGGCTCTATCACCATCAGCCTTGCATTGCATCGAGCACCTGGCTGCCACGTTCCTGCGTAACCATCCGGTATGGAAGGACAGGATTGTCTATTGGGGTCCTATGGGATGTCTGACCGGCAACTACCTGCTTGTCAAGGGTAAGTGCACTTCGAGGGACGTGTTGCCTCTTATGATTGAATGCTTCTCGTTCATAAGCGAGTTCGACGGTGATGTGCCGGGTCAGTCGGCGAAGGACTGCGGCAACTACCTGCTGATGAATCTGTCTGAGGCGCGCTGGGAGGCTTCCAAGTACCTGCGTGAGGTGCTTGAGAAGGTTACGGACGAGAACCTTGAGTACCCGAACGAGTGATGTGCGTCACGTCCGTATAATGTGCGGAAAGTCTGCGAATAGCTGTCTCAAAGTGCTTTCTTACGTTTTTTAGTACGTGAGAAGTACGTTTTTTGGTCCGAAAGGTCGAAAGAATGGTGTATTTTTGCTTTTTACGCGCAAAAATTTTACCTTTGCGGCGGTAATATGTGATGTGAAAAAGAATATCTTTAGTCCCAGACGGTGTGGTGTGGTGACGAGAAGGGAGATATACATGTTGTGATACCGTTGTGCGGGAGGCATGACAATGTTTTTCTCTCACTCTTACGACAGATTCACATGCCGAAGTGCAAATGAGAATTAAATAACACGGAAAAATGAGAAAAATAGTTTATCTGCTCGCTCTGGCGTTTCTATCAGTGCTAGTATCATGCGGTAGCGATGACGACAAGAGTTCGACTGTCATCGTTCAGGGTGATTATATCATTAACATCAATTCTGACCTCTCGAATGACCAGGATGCTGAGGTGTCTGAAAGCCAACATAGAAGCGGAACACAACTCGTCATCGACGGAGTGATCTACATTTTGAGTGGAAGCAACAGCACGGCTGGTTGTCATGGCTATGCCAGCAAGTCATACTCTACCGACGTCAAGGTCTACTCAGACATCATTTTCAAAGGTAAAGACTACAAGGTACAGTCTGTCAATGGCTTCCTCAACTCAAATGTGAAGAGTGTTGACATACCTGAGGGAATAACATACATCAGAGAGTATTGTTTTGAGGGATGCAAACTGCTTGAGAGTGTCAAGTTTCCTTCAACGATAACATATATGGGCAACAGATGTTTCCAGGACTGCACGTCTCTTCTCGAGGTTGATTTGCCTTCAGGAATGACAGAGATTAAGAAATATATGTTTATCAACTGCTCAAAGATTAAGCATATCACTGTACCTGATAACGTGGAGACTCTCGGTGACAGTGCCTTCATGAACTGCTCAAGTCTGCAGAGCATAGCTATTCCAAAGTCTGTTAAGGTGATTGGTTCAGGATGTTTCTGCTCTTGCAGATCCCTGACAGGTTTGTCTCTTCCTGAGGGACTTGACTCTATCGGATGGTATGTGTTCGAAAAATGTTCTTCTCTCAAGGAGATTACAATTCCAAGCGCTATCGTTGATCTGCCTGCCTACACATTCAATGAATGCGCGGGATTAGAGACGGTCAACCTCCCTTCCACTATGAAGACTCTTGGCAGCAACAGTTTCCAGAATTGTGTGAGCCTTAAGAATATCAACCTTCCTGAGGGACTTGAGGAGATTGGCGCCGCATGCTTCATGCAGTGCTCAAGTCTTCAGGACATCAAGATTCCAAGCACAATCAAGTCGTTGCACAAGCAGACATTCTTGTTGTGCGAGGCATTGGAGACTATTGAGCTGCCAGAGCGTCTTGACACGCTTGACGCATATTGTTTCCATAACTGTCAGTCACTCAGAGCTGTGACAATACCGTCTGGCATCACTTTCCTCGGCGACTACACGTTCGGAGGATGTAAGACTCTGACCACAGTGACTGTGCCAGAGGGTGTTCAGTACATCGGCAGGAACTGTTTCTCCATATGTACTTCACTCAAAGAGGTGATTCTTCCGAGCACTATGGTGAGCATTCAGCTTGAGGGCTTCTCAAAGGATGAGAATCTCAAGTCCTTCACATGTAAGGCGATTACTCCGCCGACATTGGGAAATAACGTGTTCTATGGAGTGCCTGTTGAGAGTGCGACACTTTATGTTCCTACAGTAGACAACTACAAGCAGTACAACAGTTGGAACATATGGAGTAATATATCATCACTTTGAGAAAGGTGTTGAACAGAGTCAGACGAGGAGTGAAACAGGTTTTTTACTCCTCGTCTGATGTTCATATACGTTTAATTTTTAATGTGTTTATATGCCTGCAGTTAAACCAAAGAAGTTTTTGGGACAACATTTCTTGACGGATCTTAAGGTGGCGAGTGACATTGCGGACACTGTGGATTTGTGTCCCGGTATTCCTGTGCTCGAGGTAGGTCCGGGTATGGGTGTGCTGACTCAGTATATCCTGAAGAAAGACCGACCATTCAAGGTGGTGGAGATTGACAGGGAGTCCGTGCCATATCTTCAAGAACATTTTCCGCAGCTCGGCGATGGCATCATAGAAGCGGATTTTCTGAAGATGGACCTCGACAAAGTGTTCGAGGGCAAGCCGTTCGTGCTTACAGGTAATTATCCTTATAACATCTCCTCACAGATTTTCTTTAAGATGCTGGAGTACAAAGACCTTATACCGTGCTGCACCGGCATGATTCAGAAGGAGGTGGCGGAGCGTATGGCTGCCAAGCCAGGCACGAAGGCATACGGCGTGCTGAGCGTTCTCATCCAGGCATGGTATGACGTGGATTATCTGTTCACGGTACATGAGAATGTGTTCAACCCTCCGCCAAAGGTGAAGAGCGCCGTCATAAGTCTCAGACGTAACGGTAAGGACAGCCTCGGTTGTGATGAGAAACTTTTCAGACGCATCGTGAAGACCGTCTTCACCATGAGACGCAAGATGCTCCGCAATGGTATGAGGCAGATTGTGGGAAAAGACTCTAAGATGCTGGAGGATAAACTGTTCGATAAGAGACCTGAGCAGCTTTCCGTTGAGGAATATATATCACTGACAAATAGGGTGGAGGCAGAGTTATGAAGTATTATCTTATTGCGGGCGAGGCGTCTGGTGACTTACATGCGTCAAATCTCATGAGTGAGTTGTCCAAGTCCGACCCAGAGGCAGAGTTCCGTTTCATCGGAGGTGACAAGATGGCTGCCGTTGGAGGAACTATTGTGATGCACTATAAGGACATTGCGTATATGGGATTCATCACGGTGTTGATGCATCTGTCTAAGATAATGCGCGCCTTTGAGCTTTGTAAGAAAGACATAATGGAGTATAAGCCTGACGCGTTGATACTCGTCGACTATCCCGGCTTCAACCTGAAAGTGGCAAAGTGGATGAATGAGACACGTGTGCGCGAAGGTCTGCAGACAAAGATATACTATTATATCAGTCCTAAGATATGGGCATGGAAAGAGTACCGCCTCAAGGCAATAAAACGTGACGTCGATGAGGTGTTCTCAATCCTTCCCTTCGAGGTCGACTGGTTCAAGGAGCGCGGATACGATGTGAGGTATGTCGGTAATCCGTGTGTCGACGCTATAAAGAACTACCGTGACACGTTGAGAAGTGACGTGGAGAACGGTGATGACGATGTGCTCCGCGTCACTGGTAAGGGTATAATCGCAATACTCGCCGGTTCTCGAAAGCAGGAGATAAAGGACAACTTGAGGGTGATGATAGAGGCTGCCAGAGGATTTGAGGGGTACCGTCTGGTGATAGCAGGTGCGCCGAACATTGAACGGGAGTTCTACGACAGATATATCCCTAAGAACACAAATGTCAACGTGGTGTTCGACAGGACATACGAGTTGTTGAGCGTGTCCACGGCGGCGTTGGTGACATCGGGAACGGCGACGCTGGAGACCGCCATATTAGGTGTGCCTCAGGTAGTGTGTTACCGTCTGCCGTTCGGAGCTGTGTACCGTCTGCTCAAAGACAAGCTCGTGAAATGCAAGTACGTATCATTGGTTAATCTTGTCATGGGCAGGGAGACGGTGAAAGAGCTCATCGCTGATGAGATGACAAAAGAACGTGTACGTTGCGAGCTGCTCACCATCATGCCGGGAGGAGTGCAGAGAGAGAAGATGCTGAGAGACTATAAGACGTTGAATGAGCGACTGGGAGATGCCGGAGCGTCACGCAGGGCGGCGGAGATCATGACAGGTCTGCTTAAGAAATAAACGACATACGTGTCGTCAAGTACAAGGCAATCGCCACTCTTGTGGCGGTTGCCTTTTTTCGCTATTTCCGTCAGGCTATGTCCAGTCGTTGTACGCTCAACTGATATGCGCGTCATGCCTTACACGATATCACTCCCTTCATCCCACAACGATATGAGATTATGAGAGCTGGAAAAATACACGATTACACTTTACACCTTATATATTATAGCAGTCAGCGGTTTTCCGGAATAAGAAAAGCACCGGCAGAATCGGTGACTCGTGTCTCGTCACATGGAGAGATCTGCTTGTTCAGATTATACAAACGAAACGCTTTACAAGGATATAAAAGACTTTTTAAAACACAAGTAGAACGAGAGATTGTAAGTAAAGAAGGTGTTTATTTTTAATATTTTTTATGTATTTATGATTGTAAATTGATTTTTTTTAAATATATTTGTCGTACAGAAATGAAATGTTTACACAGGGACTAGTATTTATCTTGCTGAGACAAACAATTAGCGTCAACTGTCACAATAGTCAAGGATTTATCTTACATGAACCAGCAAGGTTGCTAATAAAACATAATATATATATATAATCTAATTTTTAAATCTGATAAATATGAAAAGGATAATCAATTGTATGATAGCCGTCACAATCACTTGTGGCGTCAGTATGTTTAGCTCATGTAGTTCAGACAAAGATGATGATGTGGTTCAGAATCAGTCCTCAAAGAACCGCATTGAGTTCGTTGAGCACACACGCAGTGTGATGAAGACCCTCACCGAGAACATGAACTTCACGTCATGGGAAGCCGCCAATATGCTCAATATGTATTTCAACGAGTATGTGCTCAACAATGAGAACTTCAACCAGGCAGTCCTCGTAGCCTTCATGCAAAAGATGATTGGTAGCGTGCAGCCTGTTGATGAAAACTCTGAGCTTGCTATGTTGGGCTACAAGATGTACGGCACCGTGGATTTCTCCGAATTCAAATACCGCTTCACTATGAATAGAGAGAATACGGGCTTCGACATGGAGGAGGCTGATGACTTTGAGGTCATCCTCAATGGTTGGAATGCGTGGACGCAGCAGTTAGAGAACGAGATGTACAAACTGTCGATTAAGGCTGGTGGCAACCAAAATTACAAGTTTGTACATGCCACAAGCCAACTGGATAGTCTTGCTGTCGTCTTCATCATGCCTTCCGAGTTACGGTTTGTCATCTCAGACAAGACGAGCGGTGCGTGGAAGGAGTGTTTCACAGGCACATTCCAGAACCATGTGTCCGTTGCCGCAGGGCATGAGTATGCCAAGTTGGCGAGAGACACATGGAGTGTCAGCGGCTCCGTCAGTTCCAACTTCCCGGCAGTGTCAGGTCTGAACGACCTGGGTGACCAGTCTACACTCAACTTCTCCATTGTAAACAATAGGGAAGACTATACGGGTGAGTATTCTTTCGGTTGGGAGCAGAACGGCCAGAAGATGGTTGACCTCGTCCTTAAGCAGAGCAGGGATGCCGATGGCGGCATCGCCAACATCGACATGTCTCAGTTCACATCCACATCGTCTCTTCTCGATGTGTTCGCTGCCTGGATGTCCACACGCCGTCTCGACGAGGCCAGACTCACGCTGCTTGACGACCTGACCACAACAATCAGCATCAGCGACATGGCGAAGTCAGTGGAGCTGGCGCATGCCTCCGCCTCTGCTCGCCGCGAAAATGCCGACGAGGCGGTCATCGACCAATATACGCAGCAGCTCAATGCGATTATCAAGGCTGAGATGACCTGCAAGGGTGTCAACCAGACCATACCTATGAAGCTCGTCACCACAAAATTCGGCGTTGACTACTGGACAATGCCTGCCTTCAGTTTCGCCGACGGTAGCGACTACGTGTCGCTCGTTGACCTGCTCGACACTCAGTCCGTGGCCTACGGCATCAACATAGTCGATCACGCCGCCGAGCCGATGCAGCAGAGCATCATAATCGTGCGCCAGCTGATCCAGTACATGCTGGGACTCTCCGGAGATTTCCAACTGTCACAGAGCGAGTGACGCTCCATAATTATAATGAAAGGTAAGCAATGAGAAAGATATGAGATGAAATGGAGAAACTGTATTTTTTTGATGAGACATTCTACTGGGGCCGTTCCGGCAAGAGGGCCACGGTGATAGAGGTAGAATGTGAGTTGAAGGAGGATGTACGTCCTGAAGAGCTGCGGCAGTCAGTGCTTAACGCCCTGAGGGTACACAGGAATTTCAGGGTGAGGCCGGTTATAGTGGGACGACGGTTCTTCGCGGAGAATTATGAGGTGGAGCAGGTCACGGTGGTCTGTGAGGACGGACATCCGCGGTCACTTGGCACCAAGGAGACCGATGGTCTCATGCTCTATGTGACCTACGGCGAGAGCCACTTCACGCTCCATGTGTTCCATGGCCTTGCCGACATGCGCTCCATCTGCGCATTCCTCAATACCGTACTGTCGTTCTATTGCCATACCAACGACGCCTGTCAGCCTGACGCCGACAGTATTGACACATTCCCGTGTCACGAGCACATCCTGAATGGTGGTGCTCCCGGGGGACCAGTGGGCAAGTTCAACCCTCAGGAGCACGACATCTTTCAACTGCCGGAAAAGCTGTTCAGCTGCACCACCACGCGGCAGCGCATCATCGACATCGATGTGCCGCTCAAGCCTGTCCTCGACTTTGCGAGGGAGAACGGCAGCTCAGTGGTGCCAGTCCTGAACGTCGTCATCGGCAGGGCTATACGCCAGCGTTACGACGTTGGACAGAAGAAGATTGTGTGCTACGTTCCCACCGACCTGCGACCTGTGTTCCGTTTCGAGTCCGGAGGTAATGGTGCGATACCGTTCTCTCTTCCCTATACGGCGGAGACCGACCGCATGCCAGCGGGCGAAAGGGCGAGACGGCTGCGCGAGGAACTGAAAGTACAGGTTAGGCCTGAGAACCTGTACACGACTGTGGAACGGCTGTGGTCCGACTTCGACCAGATTTTCGCAGCACCGCAGTCCGTGAGGCAGACATCGGCTTTGGTCGTAAAGAGCGGAAGGAAGAAAGACTCTGCCATCAATACCTACGGCATGTCCTACGCCGGACACCTCGATTTCGGCGAGGCCATAGCGCAGCGGGTAAACAGCGTGGGCGTCAGTGCCGGCTCCTATTCCTATCCGCTGTGGTTTATCGCCTGCGAGTATAAGGGTGTCATCCGTCTGAGACTCGTGCAGGCGTTTGAGAACGACCGTCTTGCCATAGTCATCCATCAGGAACTCTACGCACTCTTCCCTGGCACCATTTACACGGACAGGGGTATTCATGATTTTGACTCGTTCCCTTTGGGTAGTGTTCCACTTATAAATGACAATGCGATATGAGACAGCTGTATAGCGAACGTTTTTATCTTAACAGGGCTGGCGATGATGCGCCGCAGACCGTGCGTGTGACGCTTCGTATGGACAGTCCTGTCGATGGACAGATACTGGCGGAGGCGGTGACGGACACGCGGAGATGATATCCGTACCTGTGCGTCAGACTCTGCACCTACAAGGACGAGCGCGGCGGCGAGCATGCCGCACTCGAGGACAACTCTCTGCCGTGGAAGGTCAGTGGACAGCGTGAGCCTTTGCGGCTTATGGACAGTGAGGTCAACCATCACTTGCTGTCCTTTGCCTGGTGGGACGACTGCATCGCCCTCGACTTCTTCCACGCCATTATGGACGGCGAGACGGCTTACCGCGTGCTGCGCACGCTGCTCTACGAGTATTGCCGCAGACGATATGACAGTGGACTGAGCGCTGATGGGGTATGGACTGCCGATTCTCCTGTGAACGACGATGAGTGGACAGACCCTGCCACGATGCCGCGGCCTGAACTGCAGACACTACAGACGGCACCAAACTCCCAGCAGTCTCCGGCTGTCACTCCTAATGTCGTCAATATCGCCATAGATCCCATCGCTCCCATCACAGACAGACACGATGTGGTGCATATAGTTACTGATGAGGCGCTCATGATGGATGTGGTACACGCCTGTCACGGCACACCGGCAGTGCTGCTCTCGTTGTTGCTTAATAAAGCTGTAGCTCGTCTGCACCCTGACCATGATGAGGCCGCACCGACAGTCGTGCTGGCAGCCAATCTTCGAAAGGCGCTCGGCACACCGCTGTCGCACCACTCCCTGGTGGGCGGCGTCATGCTTCCGTTGAGTCGGGAGATGCGAGACGCTGACATCGGGACACAGATCGCAGAGATGCGCCGGATGATAGCGCGGCAGACTGCTCCCGAGAGGATACAGGCATACTTCTGGCAGACTTTCGAACGTATGAACATGCTGGAGCAGATGCCTACTCTGGAGGCACGCCATCAGGCCATGTCACAGGTGAACACCATCTCACGTCAATACGCGTCGACATCGCTGAGTTATGTGGGTAAGGCGAACATGGGAGCAGCAGAGCAATATGTACGTGAACTACGCACCGAGAGCTGCACACCTTATCTCATATCACTTCAGGTCGCCGCCGTCGGCGGTTCGTTCTGCCTGAGCTTTATGCAGCAGTTCACAACCGATGTCTATCTCGACGCTTTCCTTGATGAGATGCGTCAGCTGGGACTCACCTGCGAGATTACCGGACGGCATCCCATGGAGACACCTCCGATTGCCGCATTTAGGGCGGCAACGTTTAGTGCGCAGTTGTGACATGGCGTTAATACTCTATAGGGCTGACACCTCATCAGAGGTGCCAGCCCTTATTGTTTCCTGACTCAATCGTTTAGCGGACAGAAAAAAGAAGTGTCGCTTCGCTCAGAACACGGAGTGAGTGAGCAGCACCGTTCATCTGATGTCATATAATTCGACTGTGGCTCGTGACATTCGGATTAATATATATATGTCATAAGAATTGCGGTGCTAATCATGCAAACTTGGTATATACAATACCAATCATGTGCGATTCCATACCCTGTGACAACAACGTACCTTTGCATCGCATTTGAGAAAGATCATGCATACCGAGATTAATAACTTAGTTGTCAATGACTCCTAAACGTTTTAAGAGTAAAAAGAAAAGTATGAGAAGAATAGTTACTACAGCACTCATCGGGATCGCATTTGGTGCGTTGAGTCCGTTGTCACATGTCTCAGCACAAAGCAACGTGCATGAGGTGTTTAAGAATAAGTCACTGAAATCTGCTCTTGAGGATAATGCTCCAAGTTTGCGTCAGCATCTGTGGAAACGTCGTCAGGCTCTTGATGACTGGTGGGCTGTCCCCACAAGTGAGTTACGCCCTGTCGACCTTAAAGCCGTGGCGACGGCAAAGAACAGAGCAGGTTTCAGAGAGTTGCGTGTGCGAGAGTTTCATTACATTGGTGACTGCGGCTACGCTCATGGCGGACAGGATGCTGGTGTGGGAACCACAACGATGGCAATGGCGGTGTTCGCTTCCGACCTTGCGGAGAGCTTCCTCAATCAGGCTGCCCTGGCAGGTGCCGTGGTAGACTCGGTGGCCATTGAGATACATGGGCGTCCCGATGCCGTGCCAACAGGCAGGATAGACTATCCTCGTAATTTCCTTTACACCATCTTCGTTGATTCTCCTGAGGATGACGAGACGATTAACCGTATTGCCGAGAAAGCCGAGAAAGCGTCAGGTGTCGTGCAGTTCATCAAGTCAGCGTACACGGCACCGTTCGAGATAGAACTGACTGAGTCGCCGAGAAAGAAAGTCGTTAATGGCTCCACGCTTGAGGGACTGCGCGAGTATATTAAAGGCAAGCGACAGGCCATCCTCGCTGCCAAGGCTTCATCGGCAAACACAAAGAAGGTGAGTGTTAAGGGTGAGCCGAAAGGACCTGTCGTCAGAGTTTTTCCAAATGGCATACGTCAGTTGAACGTCAGCGGCAAGTATCTTATTCTTCACGACAATCCAGCCTATCTGGGAGGCACAAACCTCGGCATGACGTCACGCGAGGGATTGCTCGGTGTGCTCGCCACGTGTATAACACATATTTCAGAGGGAACGGCGGCAGAACTCAATCTTGACATTGACTCCTTGCAGGTTGAGGTGCACGGAAATTGGGACCCGCGTTCCGGACGCGAGGGATTTGAGAATGTGCCGGACTATCCGCAGGACATACGGTTCATCCTTCGTGTGAAGACTCCGGAGACTCCGGAGACGGTACGGAAGTGGTTGGAGAAAACAGAGGCGCAGTGTCCGATGTACAATATGTTTAAGGATACTCAGACATTTGAGCGTCGTGTAGTGAGAATCAATCATAGTTTATAGTGTGAATAGAAAAAATGAAAAGATATATGAACAGCAAACTAACGAATATTATATTAGGTGTGGCGGTAAGTGCGTTCTTTGGTGTTAGTCAGGGAAGAGCGCAGAACAATGTGCACGAGATATTCAGAAGCGACTCGGTGAAGAGTTCGTTGGAGGTCAATGCACCGACCTTACGTAATCATCTTCTCAAACGTCGCGTGGCTTTGACGGACTGGTGGTCCGTTCCGTCTTCGGAGCTGCAGCCCGTGGAGCTGAGAGCTGTCGCCACGGCAAAGAACAGAGGCGGATTCCGTGAACTCCGGGTGCGTGAGTTCAGCTACATCGGTGACTGCGGCTATGCTCACGGAGGACAAGATGCTGGCGTGCTGACGCCGACGACAGCCATGGCGGACTTTGCGTCCGACATTGCCAACTCGTTCCTCGATCAGGCAGCGTTGGCAGGCGTGGTCGTCGACTCTCTTGCCGTTGAACTGCACAACCGTCCTGACACTGAGCCGACTGGCCGTATCCCGTACCCTCGTAACTTCCTCTACACAATATATATTGACTCACCTGAGAGTGATGAGGTGATAGAACGAGTAGCTAGCCTGGCAGAGGATAAGTCTCCTCTCGTGCAGTTCATAAAAGGTTCTTATGTGGCTCCCTTCGAGATAGATCTCAAGCCATCTCCCCGTAAACGTAAGGTGGAGGGGTCCACTCTCGCAGGACTGCGTGAGTACATAAAGGGAAAACGTCAGGCTCTATTGGCCGCTGAGGCGGAATATAAGAAACGTAAGCCGTATGCCAAGCAGCCTACAGCGCCGGTGAACGGTCCTGTGGTTAGGGTCTTCCCTAATGGAATCCGACAGTTGTCCATTCATGACAAGTATCTCATTCTTCACGACAACTCGGCTTATCTCGGAGGCACAAACCTTGGCATGACGTCACGTGAGGGATTGCTCGGTGTGCTCGCCACGTGTATCACGCACATTGCTGAGGGCCAGGCAGCTAAGCTGAATCTCGACGTGGACTCTCTGCAGCTGGAGGTGAAGGGAACGTGGGACCCGCGTGCCGGACGCCCTGGCTTCGAGAATGTGCCTGACTATCCTCAGAACATTCGTTATGTGTTTCACGTTAAGACACCGGAGTCGCTCGCCACTGTGAAGAAATGGATAGCTCAGACTGAGGCCAACTGCCCAATGTACAATATGTTTAAGGACACTCAGACGTTTGAGAGAAAGATAGTCCGTATCAAAAGAAAATAAACTAAGTGAGAACATGATATTGTCAGACTGTACGTCCTAATACAGAAAGCGTTGTCCCGTCTCTTTCGTAATGGCAGGACTCTGTGAATAATATGGTAAGTGCATTGTTCATGGAGGCCTGTCTTAATTAAAACAAATTGGAATATTATGCAACATAACAATACGTTAAGTCATCATGTCTGGCGGAAGATAGCTGCTGTGTTAGCGCTCACCTTGCTTGCCGTGTCGTCATACGCGCAGGGAATCATAAAGGGAAATGTGGTGGATGCCCGAACACACGAGACGCTGCCTGGTGCCACCATAACCACCAAAGCCATTAAGTCGGGTGGAGTGAGAACTGATTTGGACGGAGCCTTCACAATCTCCACAGATGAGAAGTTCCCGATCACATTGCGTGTCGATTTCGTTGGTTACCGTTCAAAGGATATAAAAGTCTATGATAATTCCGAGCCTATTCAGGTGGAGCTGTTGGAGAACTCCAATTTCCTGAGCGAGGCGGTTGTCATAGGATATGGTAGTCAGAGCCGTAAGGAGTTGACGGGCTCAATCGCTGAGGTTGGGGCGGAGGCTGTGGCGTTGCAGTCCACTTCGTTCGACGCCGCTCTCGGAGGACAGGTGGCTGGTCTCACCATCAGCCAGTCGAGCGGACAGCCTGGAACGCAGTCCAGTATACGCATCCGTGGCGGCAACTCCATCACTGCGGGTAATGAGCCTCTGTACGTCATCGACGGAGTGCAGATATACAACGATAACTCATCGACAGATGTCGGCGTGTCTCGACTGGCAGGTGACTTCAACCCTCTCTCCACCATTAATCCTAATGATATAGAGAGTATCGAGGTGCTCAAGGATATCAGCGCTACCGCCATATATGGTAGCCGAGGCGCTAACGGCGTGATTCTCGTCACTACCAAGTCCGGAAAGAAGATCCGTAATGTCATCGAGTATCAGTATACGTTCGGCTGGCAGAACGCCAGTAAGAGATATGACCTGCTGAATGCCTATGAGTGGGGACAGCTCTACCAGGAGATAGCCTCCGACGTGCAGAAAGTGGAGACAGGACTCACCGCCGATGTGGCGGCGACGCTCGGCGAGGGAACTGACTGGCAGGACGCTGTCCTGCGCACCGCTGTCAGTCAGAGCCATCAGTTGTCTGTAAGTGGCGGTGATGAGCTGACCCGCTATCTCATAAGTGGTAATTATCTCAACCAAGATGGTATCGTGGTCGGTACGGACTTCAAACGTTACAGCGGACGACTGAATGTCGAACGTGACTTGTTCCGCAATGTGACGGTTGGCGTGAATGTGAGCGCTGCCAAGACGAGACAGGACGGGTTGAGTACGTACACTGGACTGAACACCAATCGTATAAGTAATCCGTACGAGTATATAGCGCGTTCCAATCCCGTGACAAGCATCTACAACAGTGACGGTAGTTACAATTATTCTAATGTGTTCGAGATCGGTGACTTGCGTCTGGGCAGTGTGACAGTGAACGCGGTGAGCGACCTGAAAAATGTCAGTGCCGTGACTTCCGTGAACAATGTCATCGGTAACGCCTTTCTGCGTTGGCGACTCGTCCCGTGGCTTACGCTCAAACTGGCGGCCACAACTAACATATACAACACGACACAGAGTTTCTATGCTCCTTCATACACGACACTGGGATTCCTTGCCAAAGGATATGGCTCAGTGGGAACAAAAAAGAGCGACAACTGGCAGTATGAGGCGACTCTGGAGTTTAATCGCACATTCAAGAAGCGACATTCCGTGACTGCTCTCGTCGGCTACACCACTCAGACCACGGATGTGGGATATAACATCTCTACGGCTACTAACTTCTCAAATGAAAACCTCGGATTCAACAGTCTGCAGAGCGCCAATGTTGTCTTGTCACCGGAGACGGGTGGTGTGACATCTGTACTCAATTCCGTGCTCGGACGTGTGACCTACTCATATCGCCAGCGTTATAACGCTACGGCAACGCTGAGGGCGGATGGCAGCTCTCGATTTGCCAAGAACAAGAAATGGGGTTACTTCCCGTCGTTGGGATTCGCATGGAACGTGAATGAGGAACGCTTCCTGCGCCGCAACAAGACAATTAGCGCACTTAAGATACGAACCAGCCTCGGTACGGTCGGAAACCAGGAGATAGGTGACTATATGTACGAAGCCACCTATGCTTCTCACCTCTATTCTTTCGGCGGTACAACTGTCGTGTCTTATCTTCGTGACAATCTCGAGAACAATAACCTGAGATGGGAGCAGACGGCGGCCTATAATGTGGGAATGGATGTCTCGCTCTTCCACAGCCGTCTGAGTGTGACCCTTGACGCATATTACAAGAAGACAAGTGACTTGCTCTTTAATGTGCCGGTGGAACTGACTACAGGCTTCTCCTCACAATTGAGAAATATCGGTAATGTGACAAATAAGGGAGTGGAGCTTGCTGTGAGTGGAACGCCTGTGGAGACCAAGAATATCTCTCTAAACCTCAGCGCAAACATAGCTCATAACGTGAATAAGGTGACCTACATCGGTGGAAGCAGTTACAGCATTAATGGTAATACGATTATCAAGGTCGGTGAGTCATTAGGCTCTTTCTATGGTTATAAGTTCGATGGGATAGTACAGAAAGGTGATGATCTCTCGCAGGTTCCTTCTCCGACACATAAACCAACTGTGGAATATGGTGACGTGAAGTACGTGGATGTCGATGGTGACGGTCAGGTGACACAGACTAACGACCGTCAGGTGCTAGGTAGCATCCAGCCGGACTTCACATACGGTTTCTCTGCCAACCTGCGCTATAAGGACTGGAGTCTCTACGTGTCCTTCCAGGGTAGTCATGGCAATGAGTTGTACAACTATCAGAGACAGATGCTGGAGACGGCCGATCTGTCGTACAATGTCAGCAAGTCGATGCTTGGACGCTGGACGGAGTACAATCCTTCCAACTATCTTGGCAAGGCCTATGTCACATCTTCCATATATATGGATAGCAGATACGTCGAGGACGCGTCCTACTTGCGCCTGACCAATATCTCACTCGGGTATCAGCTGCCGTTGCGCGTGGAAAGCGCTAAGAGCCTGAGAGCTAAGGTTATCTTGTCCGCACAGAACCTGCTTACCCTCACAGGCTATAAGGGACTCGATCCCGCCATCAGCGGAACGACAGACTATGGCTCTTATCCAAGTGCGCGGTCTTTCTCTGCGGCAGTGAATATTACTTACTAAACCATCAATAAAAGGATATTGTTATGAGGAAAACAAAGATATATACTTATGTGTTGCTCTTGTCTTTGACGTATGGCGTGGCGGCATGCGACAACAGCCTTGAACAAGAGGCTAAGAGTAACCTTTCGGAGAGTACACTCCCTAAGTCAGACGATGACGCCATAGCACTTGCCAATGGCATGTATTATCTTCAGGTCAATGAGAGCTCCGCTTTCGGATATATGACGGACTTAACAACCGAGCATGAGGTGTCGGGCGAGGCGAGTAACAGTGGAGGTGGCCTCCTTTCTCTCATGAACTGGGAACCTTCCAACAGCTACTCAGTGCGTATCTGGACAGCCTTGTTTAAGACGATAGCCGCGAGTAATGACGTGCTCGACAAGGTGTCGGCAAACGCATACGTGTCGGATAAGATACGAGCTAGAGTGACTGGCGAGGCTTATTTCTTCCGCGCCTATAGCTATAATTATGCTGTACAGTTCTGGGGTGAGGTACCTAAGGTGGAGCATAACAACAACGCAACGGGTTTGGTGCGTCAGCCTGTCGACACCATATATAATATGATTGTGTCTGACCTCGAGAAGGCTATTGAACGACTGCCTGAGGTGAGTGAGTACTCGAGCAGTGATAAGGGACGCGCCACGAAAGGCGCTGCGCAGACATTGCTTTCAAAGGTATACCTGACGTGGGCGCAGACATCGGACACTGATACGGAGGCGGAGAAGAAGGAGAAGTTTAGTAAGTCGGCGGAATATGCGAGACTGGTGACAGGATATGAGCTTGAGGAGGAGTTTCTCGCTAACTGGGATAACGGAAATAGGAACGGTAAGGAGTCTGTCTTCGCCATTCAGCACATCATGGGTATCGGCTCTGATGCTTCTGGAGGTAACCATCTGACGCATTGCTCGTTCAACTCAGGTTTCTCACAAACCAATCCTCACGTCCGTCCCTCATCCTGGAAGTATTACTATGCTTATGAGGAAGGTGATCAACGTCGTGACGGCTCTATCGCAAAGACACTGTATAATCCTGCCACTGGAGAGTATTACACGTTCGATGAGCCTCGTTTCCGGAAGTATATCTCCACTGACGACCCGTTGGGAAGCGCAAGCAGCAGAGACATAAATCGTACGGTGTTCAGATATGCCGAAGTGCTTCTTCTGCTTGCTGAGGCAATCAATGAGTATAACGGCGCACCGACGGATGAGGCTTATGAGGCTATCAACCAGGTTCGACGTAGAGCATTCAAGAGTTTCCCCGTGACCGTTGCCTCGGAGCACGACCTTGAGGAAGGGCTTGACTATGAGGGTTTCAAGAATGCTATTATTCAGGAACGTGAGTTTGAGTTGTTGTACGAACAGAAGCATTGGCTCGACCTCGTACGTTGGCGTATCCTCGTCAAGACTCTGAAGAACAGCGGACTGGACTATGAAAAGTTCCATAAGCAGGATGTGACGCTGAAGAATTATCGTTTCCCGATACCTCAGTCGCAACGTGATCTCAATCCTGTCGGATTGTGGCAGAACTGGGGGTATGACGGATATGACGAGACTAAGACAGGAGTTAATCCTTACGTGAACAGAGAATAGTGTTTTATGTGGTGGGGGCCAATAATGGATCCCACACCTTATGTATTACATATGTGAATAAATATATTTATGGATAAATATATTATGGTGTGTCTGGCGGTCTTGACAGCTGTGGGGAGTGAGTCCAAGGCGCAGGAGCCGACGGATAGTGGTAGCATCAAAACGGTTATCGGTGATTTCAGTGGAAGAAAAGCGCTGTATACGGCTTTCACTTATCGGCAAAGTGTCGATTCTCTGAAGGCCGATGTCGAGAGAGTGGTCAGGGAATACTACGATATTCATTATGGGTGCGCTCCGATGACTTATGTGGGATTGAGCCGTCTGCTAGGTAATCCCATGAGCGATGAGCAGCTGCACCGACAAGCTGTGACGTTCTCGGGAGGAGTGGCTGGCTCACTCAAGGGTACGTGTGGAGCTCTTACAGGAGCCCTTATGGCTCTTAATAACTACGCAAGTGGAGACGGACAGAAACTGCGTGGTCTCTCACGTGAGGTGTATGATTCTTTACACGACCGCTATGGGAGCGTCGGCTGTGATGTGATACGCAAGGGGATACCTCGAGGAAAACGATGTGCGGAATGCTCTGCATGTTGTCTGTGCGTGATGAATAAGGTGATTGATATTCTGTACAGAGAAGGTGATTTACAGGTGAATACGTTTTCTGTAAGCTCAACGCAGACATCCCGTCTACCATAATCGTGGTATGTGAAATGCCACTTACGAGGGATTTCGTACCATGCACGAACACTCTATCTTTGCATCAGAAAAAGAAAAAGTCATTAATAACTAATTAAGAAAGTATAGCTTTATGAAGACAATCAAGTTTTTTTCAGTTGCATTTGCGTTGTTATTTGCACCGGCAACATTTGCGGCAGACGTTGAGACTGGTTACGCCGCTGAGAACATCGTGACTGTTAAGGCAAGCCGTGTCAGCAAGGCTCTTGTCGAGGCATGGGCTACAGCATATATGAAGGTGAATCCGGAGGTTAAGGTTATGGTGGTGGGTAAGCAGGGACGTGACGCAGACCTCTCTCTTGTCAATGCCGATGAAACGAGTGATGAGGTGACAGTGGTCGGACGGTCTGCCATCTTACCTGTCACTACAGTCGGAAATCCCTTGTCTGCTGAACTGAGAAAGAGACACTGGAGCAAGAGTGACCTGCGTAAACTGTATTTCTCCAGCCTCGAGGACGAGTACGCTGAGGATGACGAGCCAATCGGTGGTAAGCTCGGCAAGCTGCGCGATAAGTTGACGGTGTATTCAAGCGCTAACGCCGGTGGCGCTTCTTCTGTCTTCGCCACATATTTCGGCTATCAGGTGTCTGAGCTGCGCGGCAATCGTATCTCTGGTGACGACGCTTTTCTCATCAATGCCATCGAGGATGACAAAGCGAGCATCACATTCAATAACGTCGCTTATCTCTACAATACGACGACAAGAACTCTGAAGTCTGAGCTTTTGATTCTTCCTCTCAACCTTAAGAATGACCAGCAGCGTGTTCTCCAGGGCGGAAACCTTGACGAGACAATCAAGATGCTTGAAACAGAGAAGACGGACCTTATACCTATCGTGTCATTCGGTTTCTCTTATAAAGCACAAAAGCCGTCTGCTAAACAGTTCATCGACTGGGTGGCGAGCGAGGGACAGGCATACAATCATCAGAAAGGTTTCCTGAGGAAGTAGTGAGAGGAATGTACGGAATGTGTGAGAAACGTAGGAAAGATATATCTCTGCCGATAGCCACACATGAACACGCTCACCGCTTTTCCTCCTTTTCTTCTAGGGCTGACGCACATAGACTCTTCACTGCTCCGGGAAACGTGTTCTGTCTTATTTGAGAATAATCTGATTTCATCTTGATACGTGTCTGAATGGTGAACGCAATCCATTCGGATGCGTTTCTTTTATTCTCTGACATGTTTTCCATGATGAGTGACAACAAACGAGGACGTGACAGTGAGGCGGGTTGGGGAGATGTTGTCAACGCTGATGACAGAGACGATAAATGAGGTGACAACGTTTTGTGTGACTGACATGAGAAGGATGTATGACATGTAAAATCTTGTCGTTTTGTCAGATTTTGGCAGTCTGCCACTGACATTTGGCAGATTTTCTGCGTTGTGGCATGGTAGGGTGGGGTGTTGGCATACCATTTGCCCTTAGCCGTAGTGTCGGGTGTCTGATATGACATGACAAATAATAATAGAAATAACAAAAAAATAAATAGATTATGGGAAAGATTATTGGTATCGACTTAGGAACAACAAACTCATGTGTTTCAGTCTTTGAGGGCAATGAACCAGTGGTTATTGCTAATAGTGAGGGTAAGCGCACTACTCCTTCTGTGGTAGGTTTCGTTGAAGGAGGCGAGCGTAAGGTCGGTGATCCTGCGAAGCGTCAAGCTATCACAAACCCAAAGAACACTATTTTCTCTATCAAGCGTTTCATGGGTGAGACATATGATCAGGTCCAGAATGAGATCTCACACGTGCCTTACACAGTTAAGAAAGGTGATAACAACACTCCACGTGTGGATATCGACGGACGTCTTTATACTCCACAGGAGATTTCCGCTATGATTCTTCAGAAGATGAAGAAGACTGCAGAGGACTATCTCGGACAGGAGGTTACTGAGGCTGTCATCACTGTTCCTGCTTACTTCTCTGACTCACAGCGTCAGGCTACTAAGGAGGCTGGCCAGATCGCAGGCCTTGAGGTTAAGCGTATCGTGAACGAGCCTACTGCTGCGGCTCTCGCCTATGGTATTGACAAGGCTAACAAGGATATGAAGATCGCTGTGTTCGACCTTGGTGGTGGTACTTTCGATATCTCTATCCTTGAGTTCGGCGGCGGTGTGTTCGAGGTTCTCTCTACTAATGGTAATACTCACCTCGGTGGTGATGACTTCGACCAGGTAATCATCGACTGGTTGGCAAGTGACTTCAAAGCTAATGAGGGTGTCGACCTTACTCAGGACCCAATGGCTATGCAGCGTCTGAAAGAGGCTGCAGAGAAGGCTAAGATTGAACTCTCAAGCGGTTCAAGCACAGAGATCAATCTCCCTTACATCACTGCTGTGGGCGGTGTTCCAAAGCACCTTGTCACAACTCTCACACGCGCTAAGTTCGAGGCGTTGGCTCATAACCTCATCCAGGCTTGTCTTGAGCCGTGTAAGAACGCAATCAGAGACGCTGGCATATCAACAAGTGACATTGACGAGGTTATCCTCGTAGGTGGATCAAGCCGTATCCCTGCTGTCCAGCAGCTCGTTCAGGACTACTTCGGCAAGGCTCCTTCAAAGGGAGTGAACCCAGACGAGGTTGTTGCTGTGGGTGCTTCCATCCAGGGTGCCATCCTTAATAAGGAAGAGGGTGTTGGCGACATCGTTCTTCTTGACGTCACTCCGCTCAATATGGGTATCGAGACTCTCGGTGGTGTCATGACTACTATGATCGAGGCTAACACAACAATTCCATGCAAGAAGACTGAGGTGTACTCAACAGCGGCAGACAATCAGACTGAGGTGACTATTCGTGTGCTTCAGGGTAACCGACCAATGGCTAACCAGAACAAGCAAATCGGTATATTCAACCTGACAGGTATCGCTCCTGCTCGTCGTGGTGTGCCACAGATTGAGGTCAGCTTCGACATCGACGCCAATGGTATCTTGAAGGTGTCAGCTAAGGATAAGGCAACGGGTAAGGAACAGGAGATCCGTATCGAGGCTTCATCTGGTCTCTCTAAGGAAGAGATTGAGCGTATGAAGGCTGAGGCTGAGGCTAATGCTGAGGCTGACAAGAAGGAGAAGGAGCGTATTGAGAAGATTAACCAGGCTGACTCTATGGCGTTCCAGACTGAGAACTTCTTGAAGGAGAACGGTGACAAGATTCCTTCTGAGGATAAGCCGGCTATCGAGGCTGCAGTCGAGGAACTCAAGAAGGCAAAGGACAGTGGCGACCTCGCAGCTATCGACGCTGCCATCAACTCTCTCAATGAGAAGATGCAGGCAGCAAGCCAGAAGATGTACGCCGCTGGTGCGCAGCCGGGCGCAAACCCTAACATGGGCGGCGCAGGTTTCCAGGGTGGTCAGCAGGCTGGACCTTCAGGACAGAACACTCAGGATGTTCAGGATGCCGACTTTGAGGAGGTGAAATAAGTTTGATAAGCAAATAACAAGCAATTATGGAAATCCCGTATAACTCAAGTAGTTATGCGGGATTTTGCTTTTGGTTAAACTTTGTAATTTTGCCTCTAAATTCGGAAAATTATCGAAAATTTGCATCAAATAGTTCACGCGACACTTTGGTCGCTACATCACCAAAACGCAAAAGAACAGGAGAGAAATTGCATAGCATTCCACTCGTTTGTCGTGAAGTCATAGATGTGGAAATAAAGATCAGTAGCAGATAGAAGTATGTAACATTATCTGTGTGATACATGAACAGTAAAAAACAAAGAATATATGTCAAAAACATATATATTTTATAGATTTTGCATTATTTTCATTGATGTAGGATAATTTGTTGTTTTTTTCTTATCAAAATTTAACAAATGGAAGAAAATAAAAATATATCTTTGCGAGGTTGAAAACGCTATTTTCATAACCTAAATTGATACTTTTCCATAATAATATTAACGACTAATAAGAACAAGAAATGAAAAAGATCTTATTGAATCTTGCCATGGCTGCAACAGTTAGCGCAGCTAATGCACAAGTTTCCGTTGAGGGAAGCAAATTCACAGACAACTGGTCAATCGGCGTACAGGCAGGTGTATACCAGCCAACAGTCGGACAGAATGTGTTCGGTGATAACAGAGCAGCCATCAACATTGAGTTGCAGAAGCAGATTACTCCAATCTTCGGACTCGGTGTGAACTACATGGTTGGCATCAATGACAATAACACAAACAAGAAGACACACCTCTTCTATAAGAACGCTCCTAAGACAGCGTTTGACTTCGGTAACCTCGGTGTCAACGGTCTCTTCAACCTGTCAAACCTCTTCGCTGGATACAACGGCACACCACGTAACTTCGAGGTTGTCGCACGCGCCGGCGTAGGTATGATATCTGAGTTCGGAAAGAGCTATCCTTACTATGTGGGATGTAACTCACGTAACAACATCACTGTTGACTTCGGCGCTGACTTCAACTGGAACCTCGGTGAGGACAAGGCATGGTCAATCAACCTCAAGCCTTCTATCAACTACGTTCTCAGCAACACTGCGTTCAAGAGCTTTGGCAGCACTACCACATCTCTTAACGTCAACAACTCATTCATCACTCTCCTCGCTGGTGTGACTTACCACTTCGGTAACTCTAATGGTACTCACTCTTTCGTTATCAACAACGGTAAGTACAACCAGGACATGATTGACGAGATGAACGACCAGATCAACCAGCTCCGCGCTGCTAACAGAAACCTCAACAACACTGTGGCTGACGATCAGAAGACTATCGACGATCTCAAGAACCAGCTCGCTGCTGAGAAGGCGAAGGACAAGACTGTCACAACAACTACTGTCGTTAACCAAACTACTACTCAGCTCGCCCCAATGGTCATCTACGGACTCGGTAAGAAGACAGTCGACGCTTCACAGAGACCTTCTGTAGCGATGATCGCCACTTATATGAAGAATAACCCTCAGTCTAAGGTCCGTATCCAGGGTTATGCTTCTCCAGAGGGTAACCCAGAGCTCAACCAGAAGCTCTCTGAGGCTCGCGCTCAGGCTGTCTATGACATCCTCGTGAACCAGTACGGCATCTCTAAGAGCCGTCTCGAGGTTAAGGGTATGGGTGTTACAGACGAGCTCTTCGACGAGAACGACTGGAACCGTGTGGCTACATTCATCGAGACTAACCCTAAGTCTGCCACCACCACCACAACAACTACTACTACAAAGTAATAGACCACGCTCATCGTGGGATGAGTAATAAGGAAAAGTAATAAGTACAGGAGGCTTACCCGACGGTGAGTCTCCTGTTTTGTGTGTTTAAAACACTGCGAGCATGACGCAATATACGGAACTATTAGTAACTTCGCGGCGGCAACGTCTCTCTGTCGTGTGACGGGAGAACTAATGAATAACAGACAGATGAAAGGTAAAGGAGTATTTTTCGGTATTTTGGCTGCGGTGTGTTACGGCACCAACCCGTTGGGCGCGCTGCCGCTGTATGACGAGGGTGTCAACACGGCATCGGTGTTGGTCTACAGGTTTTCCACGGCAGTGGCGATGCTTGCCGTGTTGCTGGTCACGGGGCATCAGTCGTTCTGCGTGAGCAGACGTGACATGAGTACCCTCGCACCTCTTGGCGTTCTCTTCGCCATATCAAGCATCACGTACTACCACAGCTTCCGTTTCATGGATGCCGGCATCGCCTCGACGATACTGTTCGTATACCCGGTGATGGTGGCTGTTATCATGTCAGCATTCTTCAAGGAGCACATCACAGCGTCTACCGTGGCGGCGATATCGCTCGCCCTGACAGGCACAGCTCTGCTCTACGAGGGTGGGAGAGACGTGTCGCTCAGTGTCACCGGCATCGTGCTGGTCATGCTCTCCGCATTGTCCTATGCCGTATATATAGTGATAGTGAACCAGTCCAACATACGCATGACGACGATAAAACTCACGTTCCACGTTATGCTTATATGCCTCGTGACTCTGCTCGTCTACTCGTTGTCATCACCCGACATGACACTTGTCATGCCGCCCTCACCACGCGCATGGTTCTTCGCCTGTTGGCTTGGACTGGTGCCGACGGTGCTGTCGCTGGTGTTCATGACGAAGGCTGTGCACATGGTGGGGGCCACTGCGACTGCCATCATGGGAGCGTTGGAGCCTCTGACGGCGGTGTCCATAGGAGTGATGCTCTTCGGCGAGTCACTGACCGCGCGTCTCATCACGGGGGTCGCCCTCATCCTGTTTGCCGTGGCTCTCATCGTGCTTGGCAAGAACAACCAGTTACATGCGATAAGGAGCTCCCTGTCATCCATCGTGAAACGACGATGGAGATGGAGGTCCTGACACGGTGATGTCGCATGCTCAACCCACAAACAACGTGACGCGGGTCATCGTCTGTTAGACGATATGACCTGCGTCACGTCAGTTCTATGATGTCCGACCACCGTGTTGTCGGATTCTTGCTGCGGTGGTCATGCCGTATGGTGTTGGCAAAGACGTCGGCCTTGCCGCCATCGGCCCTTGTGTACTGCTGAGAGCCGAGAACGACAGTCTCAGAGCCGTACACCTTGTTGATACGGTCGATGACTGCGTCCAACCGTCGCCGCTTACGCAGCAGAGTGACGTCGGTGTCAAAGAGGTCCTGCTGTATGGGACTGGAAGCCGTGACACCTGTCACGATGACACCTGCCTTCTTGTAATGATAGCCCTTCCTGTAGAGCTTCTCCAAGAGGGCGACAGCGGCACTCACGATGTCCGTGGTGTTGCTGGTCGGCGTGATGAGACGTGTCTCCAGGTAGTTACTGTACTGCGGCAGGTCCTCCCGAAACATGTTGGTGTGGAGAAAGACGCCGACAACGGACGTGACAGAGCCTTGGCGACGCAGCTTCTCTGCACAGCGGACGGCATAGTTGGACACGTGCGTGCGCAGGTCGCCGCGGTCCGTGACCATGCCGTTGAACGAGCGGCTGGTACATATATTTTTCTTTCTTGTCACCTTCTCGTTTGGCACGCAGTCCTCGCCGTTCAGTTCTCGCCACGTGCGCTCGATGACGGTGTTGCGGAAGGTGAGACGCACCCATGAGGCGCTGTGACAGGCGAAGTCGTAGGCTGTCTTCACGCCGAGAGACTCCAGACGGGCGGCGTAGCGTCTCCCGATGCCCCACACCTCGTCTATGGGATAGAGCTTCAGTGCCTTGACACGTTTCTCGTCAGAGTCGATCACGCAGCAATGATGGTAGCCGGGGTACTTCTTGGCGAAGTGACTCGCCATCTTGGCAAGTGTCTTGTTGGGCGCCACGCCGATGCTCACGGGCATCCCCACGCTGCGTCTGATCTTCTCATGCAGTTCCTCGCCCCAGTGTTTCAGACCAACATGCTCCATGCCGTCAAGGTAGACGAAGCACTCGTCAATGCTGTAGCGGTAGTAGGCGGGCACGGCCTTGCCTATGATGTCGATGACACGTCCCGTCAGCTCCCCGTACAGCTCATAGTTGCTGGAGAAGACCGCTATGTCCTGACCGGGGAACTGTTGAGTCACCTGGTAGTATGGCGTGCCGGCCTTGATGCCCAGACGCTTGGCCTCATTGGAGCGTGCCACGACACAGCCGTCATTGTTCGAGAGAACAATGACGGGCTTGCCATTTAAGTCCGGACGAAAGACTCGCTCGCATGAGACGTAGCAGTTATCGCAGTCTATGATGCCGTACATAATGATGTATATTATTATTGATTAAAATCTGGATTAAATTCTACTACTGCAACTTTAATTCCTTTTTGCTTTGCATTATCAATGAGATTTTTTACGCCTTTGCTTCTACCATCCCAAAAGGCGATTAAAGCGTTTGCGGAATTTGTCATTTCATCATTAGAAACTAAAATAGTTTGTTCACCATATTTTTCCCAGTTTGCTTTATGATGTTCTTTTATGAAATATATTTCGTCTAAAAGCTTGTCTGTAAATATATCAGACGACCTAGAAACACCTGTAATTATAACAACAGTATGTGTCTTCATTTTGTCTGACAGATAATGTAACACTTTTTCTTTATATAGACCGTAATTGTTAAAAGTACGGCTTACCGCTAAAATTACTCTATATTGAGGCTTCATTTCATATGATAGGGTATTGACTTCTTCTATAATGACAACGTTAGGGTCTAATTGCTCAAAAAATCTATTATCGTTTCGATAACTACTGCATCTTTCTGCTTCATTCATTTCTGGATTGGCAGGCTTTCCGTATTTTTTACTTAATCTGCAAATTGCATGATCTTCATACATAGTGGCATAGTAGAATTTACACAGATTACACCGACGTAAACCTTTATGTGTAGACATCCACTGAAGAACATCCGATAAATTCCACTGCCAACGATCTTGCTTGTTAACTATGTTGAGTTCAAGTAAAGAGTTTGTTTGCACCCTATAATGTGCATGATTGCAATTTATTTCTGTTAATTTGCCAAAAGAATTATGATTTGGGCAAAAAACATATCTTTGAATTTTTACTTGGAGCGGAACACGGAGTTCTCTCTTGAAAGAGTATAAATAAATCTTGCGTTCTTTCTTTATTGCATAAAGTAATTCTCTAAAAACATCATTTTTTTTTAGAAAAAAAATATCTTGTTCATTTTTAATTTTAATCTCAATAATTCGAAGACCTGATTCTTTTTTATTTTCATCGCATGGATGTGACACACACACTTCAATTAAAGTCGGTTCTAATTCGGGGTTCTTGCTATTTGTTAAAAGCAAATCCGCCACATATCCATTTATTGGTGTTTCTTCTGTACACGTGTCGTAATACTTCCTCAAATCTACCCTGTGTTGAAATCGTTCTTCGGTGCATCGGGGATTACGATACACACACTCAGTATCATTGCATTCTCTTAACACTTCATATTCAACATAAAAAGCAGATTCTGTCTCAAATTTGTTTTTTATAACTCGCTTAGCTAATTTGTGAAGATATGTTTCACCTGAACATACAACTTCTTCTTTATGGTAGAAATGCGCTCTTCTATATTTGCTACCAATAGCACGAGGTAATAGAGGATTGCCGCATCCTACACATATATAATTATGTGATTTACAATCCTCTTTTGATATACTTTCAATGCAAACGAGATTCCCGTTTTCATTATATGCATGTTTGTATTTTATTTCAGCCATATGTGTTAATAGTACTCCGGAATCTTTATCTTCTCCAGTTCCTGATTGTCCAAACCACCACGCCCCAGACCTCAAAGTCGTCGTTGGCGTCGATGCGGATGGGCTTAAAGTTGTCGTTGGCGGGACGCAGTTCGATGTATCCCTCGTCACGGTGTCTCAGGTCGAGGTACTTGATGGTGAACTCATCGTTGACGTAGCCCACGATGACATCACCGTCGCGCGGCTCCAGGGAGCGGTCGATGACGGCGATGTCGCCGTCGCAGATGCCCGCCTCAATCATGGAGTCGCCTTTGACCCTTCCGTAGAACGTGGATTCGGGGTTGCGTATGAGGTCTCGGTTGAAGTCCAGCCTCTCGTTGAGATAGTCGTCTGCGGGTGAGGGAAAGCCTGCCTTGATGCCAGGGGCGAGGAACAGGTTGAGCCGCTCCTCGAAATCGCCCCGTATGATTCTTATGTCAGACAAGTCGCCGCTCATTCCTTCTTGTCTAGATAATCAAACACGTCGATGACTCCTGACTCATCCTCAATGCCGAGTATAGGCACGGATTCCACCATCTTTGTCAAACCGTTCTCCTTGTTGACATAGAAATACACGAGCGAGCCTGTGTAGCTGTGGAACACCACCTGGTAGGCAGTGTCGTTCTCCTCGCCCATCTCTAGAAACATTATTTCAGGGTCGTCCTCAGCCATGCTCCAGTCGTAGGCGTCGTGGCAGTAGTTGCTCACACCCTCGAAGGCCATGTCAGCCGTCAACTCATTCTTGGTGTCTTGGTTGCCACATGAGCACAAGAGCACCACCGTTAAGATTGCTAAATACGTGATACGTCTCATAAAATAATTATTATCCTGTTTATATCTTTTCTGTCATTTGTCATGACGAGGTACTCTTCGTTGCGCTTCGTTGTCTGCCGGACCTCACGTTCCTGTGCTCGTCGCCGCTTGTCGTCGCTCGCCGTGTGTCACTTCTCAGTCAACGTGTGCAGAGAGTGAGGTTCCATTGCCAGGTTGAGGTAACGCTTGCCGAGCCGCGCGGTGACCGTACGTTTCTCATTCGTCAGGTTGGCCGTGATGACGATGTTCTTGCTCTTGCCGCCGCGTGAGGTGTTGAACACGATGATCGGCGTGCCTCCTGTCTCCTCCTTGCTCTCCCGTCCTTCCCATTGCAGTCCAATGCCCTTGACATCATCTTTCAGTCCGTCGATGATGCGTGTGACGTAGTCTGTGCGGTTGGTGTTGAACGTGCCCACATAGACGTCGACCTCAGGGTGACGTCGTCTCATGGTTGGCACCAGGTAGTCGTGGTTGAAGCGTATGGTGCCGTCAGTTGTCCATGCGCATCCCGGATAGGCTGTGTATGAGTAAGCCTCGTTCTGGTACATCACCATGTCGATAGGTATGTGCTCCTGTGCGTACAGCTCGATGAAGCGGCAGAACATGTCAGCGTAGGCCTGCAGGTAACGCGGGTCCTGTATCATGTAGTCCTGTGACGCCAGCCGCTTAGGGAACTTGCCGCTCTGCAGGCCCGCCATCATCACCTCGCTCTCGTCGACAGCTCCCTTGCCGTCGAAGAGCAGGTAGTCTTTCGTCTGAGGCTGTTTGTTGTAACGGCTGGAGACGACGGGGTAGTCCTGGTTAATCTTCATCCATGTCGGAGGGCTCCACGGAGACACCCAGAACGTGAGGTCGGGCTGCCATCTCTGTGCCATCCTAATTAACTGTATGATATTCTCTTTGTCGTGCTCGATGTTGAAGTGTTTCAAGGCGAAGTCGCCGGTGACGGTGTCGCATGAGTACCATTCCCGGCTATAGTCGTTGGCGTTCATCGTCAGTCGTCCACGTGTGAATCTCAGGTCGCCGTCGGGGGCGAAGATGTTACGCATCACCTCCTGCCGCGCGTTGTCGGACAGCAGTCGTATGGCGTCCAGACCAAGCTCATTGAAACACGTGCCCCACGCGCGGAACTCATGTCCTTTCTCCGTCCCGTCGACGGTGATGAGTGGCGTCTCGGAAGGCTTGTTTTCTAGCGACAGCTGAGAGGATTTCCATGCCTCCTCGTTCGTGCTTCGGAAATGCCGGTAGGTCTGCGCGTGCAGGCAGACACCTCCAAGCAGCAGCAATAAGGATAAGACAAAAGGTTTGTTCATATGATGAGAGTTAAGAATTGGTTCAGTCGCCCAGACTCGTAATCTCCTCCAACTCGCCCGTCTCTGAGTCGATGATGAAACCGCGCACCACGATGTCCCTCGGCACTAGAGGGTGTGTCTTGATGGTCTCCACCGTCTTACGTACTGACTCAGGCGTGTCCTTGAAGCCCTCCAGCCAGTGGTGCAGGTTGACGCCGCACTTCTCTATCGTGCCGAGTGTCTCGTCCGTCACCCCGCGGGCTGTCATCGCATGGCGGAAGTGGTCGAAGCTCATGTGGCATGCCCCGCAATGTGAGTGCGCCACCACCATAATATCCTCGACACCCAGCTCATAGATGGCTACGATGAGGCTGCGCATGGCGGAGTCGAAGGCGGAGATTACCAGGCCGCCGGCGTTCTTGATGATTTTGGCGTCACCGTTCTTAAGTCCCAGTGCCGCCGGCAGAAGCTCCGTCAGTCTTGTGTCCATACATGAGAGCACGGCAAGCTTTTTGTCTGGAAACTTGTCCGTCAGGTACTGCTCGTACGCCTTGCTCTCCACGAAATTCTTGTTGTATTCTATTATCTGGTCTATCATAAGCTACTTGTTTGTTGTCATCACCCACTTCGGCGGCTGTGCACCCTCTTCCTGCCGGTCGGCACATGGTCGCTTCGCTTCTGTCGTGGCATCGGGGATGACGCCGTCATGAAGCGCGATAGGAAAGTCACGCTGGCGGCAAACCAGGCGGGTTTGGTCGGCGTGACCTTAACACCCTAATATATATTTCTATCTCTGTATTATATATCGTAAGCCTCAGTATTGTATATTGTCTGTCTCTGTGAATCTGTTGAACTGACGTCCGTCGCACACTATAGTCTCGAAGAACATCTTCTCCGGGCGCACCCAGTACTGCATGTCTCCGTAGAGCGCCTGATAGACAACCATACGTTCCTTGGTCTCTGAGTCGAATGCGGTGCGCACAAAGCGGTACTTGCCGCCCTTGAAATGCGTGAAGTAACGCTCACCGTCCTTTGCCGCTGGATAGTCTGTCAGCATTTTCTCCGTCAGAGGGGCGTAGTATGCGCGCACCTCGTCCGCCGTCGGCGTGTGGCTGCCGGGAAAATGAAAAGAACGGCTGTAATGCTCTAGGAACACTTGTTCGAAACGCGCCAGCGTGTCATGCTCACCGAACAGTCCCCACACACGCTCCTTGTAATATGGGTTACAGTAACGGAACTGTTCTGTTTCTAGCTCTGCGAACTCACTTATGAGTGCCTCGTCAATGACGAAACGCTGTCTTCCGTCCTTACGCGGCGCTTTATACTCATGCTCGCCGATGCGCTGAGCGAGAAACGAGGTCATCTGGAAATGTGGATTGCCGAGTAGTGCGGGAACGCCGATGACGGGTGACAGTAGTTGTGCGTAAAAAGAGCCGCAGCTGTTGCCAACGAGCAGATCCGGGCGCTCACGGTCACACAGGTCGCGCAGTAAGTACAGTGCCTCACGCGGATGTGTCGGCAGGTCGGGAGTGATGACGTCTGCCTTGCCGGACAGAGCGTCACGCAGTGCCAACGCCGGCACACACTGACCACTGGCATAGAAGCCATGTAGAAAAAGAACTTTACTCATTCTTCAGAAATTATATCATTACATATAACGCTCACGTACGGTTCTCGGCAGCTTCGACACGATGAGACTGTAGGACTCTGATATCCACTCCTCGACAAGACTGTCGTCCAGCTGCTCGTAGTAGACGTCGCTCCAATGTCTCTTGTTCCAGTGCCAGGCGGGAGTCACCGCGGTGAAACGGTCACGAAGCTCCACGTTCCTTTCCGGAGACAGCTTCAAGGCGAACCGAGGCTCAGCGTCTTTCATGTCATACTTGCCGCCAAGCCACAGACAGACAAAAATCTTTCCTTCCAGACGATATGTTATGATGTCGTCGCCGAAAGGCTGATCCTCCGTCACTCCGTAGAGCGACAAGGTGTATTCCCTTACTTGCTCAATGTTCATTTTCCTCATGATTTGACTCTCCCGCCACGTGCCCATGACGCAGGTAACGGTGAGAGAACGATATCGTTTCCGTTTTGCTGACAATAGCTGCGCAAACTTACCAAAATTATCACAAATTTTCAAGTTATCACACATCTATTTTTCATGGTCCCCCATCAAACGGCGTAGGTATACGATTTGCGGCAGCACTTATGAGGGCTGGTGCCTGTTGAGCGAGAATTGCAGAGAATAAGTTAGACGATTTACAGCAGGCACATGTGGTGGATGACACCATGCGGACGGATGGAGCAGAGTGAGTGCTCATGTGTATCACGTGATATGTGGTGGCTCGTCTCGTTCTTTCTGATGTGTGTCATTATGGTCCGCCCAATATTATCAAACGTACGATATTTCCTTTCCTCTTCACGTATTTACGTTGGCTGACACGTCCCTTTCCTCGTCACATCCTCTTTTCTTGTGTGACATCATTGCCCATTTTCCGCCGCATAGTGTCTGAGTGAGTTTTTTTGCTTACGATTTATATTTGTTAACAAATAATCATAATAATTAAGATATTTTTCATACATTTGTGTTACAAATGTTTATTTTTAAATCGTTACAACTATGAAAAAATGTATTCAATTACTATTTGCCATCGGGATGGTTCTGTTTGCTCCCGGTGTGCTTAAGGCGGAGACTTTGCGTGGTACGGTGAAAGACGCTATCACAGGTGAGGCGCTGATGGGCGCCACTGTGAAAGTCGTGGAACTGAGCATGGGAGCAGTAGCCGATATTGATGGTAATTATCGTATCAATCTTGCGAATGGTGGACGTTACACTATAGAGGTGTCTTTTATTGGTTATGAGCGTGCGGTGATGAAGGAAGTGCTCGTGTCTGGTGCCAAGGAGGTGGTGCTTGATGTGGATTTGTCGGAAAGCAATCGCGAGTTGCAAGACGTGGTGATTCGCCCTCGTGTCAACAAGGAGTCAACGGTCAATCCACTGGTGATGACTGGTGGTGTGATGCTCTCCATGGAAGAAGCTAACCGATATGCTGGAGGTTACAATGACCCTGCCCGTCTGGTGACTGCCATCGCCGGTGTGTCTGGTGCGGGAGACGGCAACGGTATTTCGGTGCACGGTAATGCTCCTGCTATGATGAAGTACCGCATAGAGGGAGTGGAGGTGTTTACGCCAAACCATTACAATGACTTCTATGAGGCAAACTTTGGTATGGTCAGCGCACTTAATTCTAATGTTATAGGTAACAGCGACTTCTTCACCTCCGCCTTCAATGCTAACTACACCAACTCGCTCAGTGGTGTGTTTGACGTGAAGATGCGTGCCGGTAACAACTCAAAGTATGAAAACCTGGTGCAGATCGGTACGGTGTCGGAGGAGTTCACATCTGAGGGACCTATCTCGAAGAAGCATAATTCCAGCTACATATTCAACTACCGTTATGGCTTCACTTCACTTGCAGACAAGCTTGGACTGCTAGGCGACCAGGACACGAAGTTCGACTTCCAGGACTTCTCTATTAAGCTGAATTTCCCGACTAAGAAGGCTGGTACGTTCTCGGTCTTTGCATTGGGATTCTATGACAAAGCGGAAGACAAGGCTCTCAAGATAAGCGATATTGAGACAATCTATGACGCGTCGAATCAGGAAGGATATGTGTTCGGTTTGCTGGGCGGTGTCTCACATAAGGTGTACTTTGGTAACAAGTGGACCTGGAGAACCACGTTGGCTTACAACGCACAGCACGTGAAGGCTGATATCGGCTACTGGGGACTGACGCTCGGCGACGACGGTGTACTGGCATTGCCGGTGTCCTATTCTGAGACTCCTCACAGATTGTATCCTTATAGCGCTCAAAAGATGAATGAGGACCGCATACAGTTTAACACCGAGGTGTCTAAGCAACTGACGTCTGCCTGGTTGACGCAGTTCGGCGCGGAATATTCACATCGTTTCTTCACTTTGGGTTACAGGTCCGCGGACTATGTCTACGATGTGTCTCCTTTCACGGTCTGGACAGACGCCAATGGCGATACCGGCTTGGGTAGCTTGTTCTGGCAGAATGTCATAAGACCGACAGAGAAGTTCGGCTTGAACGTTGGTGTGTCGGCCAGCTACTTCGCATTCTCTAAGGATTGGTCTGTGGAACCGCGTGTCAGCATGAAGTGGGAACCTGACGAGAAGAACTCGTTCTCGTTAGGCTATGGCATGTACTCTATGATCGAGCGTATGGACGCCTACTTCTATGAGGAAGATGGTCAGCGTGTGAACAAGGACCTCGGGTTCTCAAAAGCACACCATCTGTCTGCTACTTACATGCATAAGTTCAGCGAGAATCTTAACCTCCGTGTTAACGCTTATTATCAGTATGGTTTCGACACGCCTGTGGGCAGTACTGATGGTAGCACGTTCTGCTCTGTCAATCGTTTTATGAATACTTTTGATGAGCCGTTGGTGAACAAGGGAAACACACGTAACTATGGCGGCGACGTGACACTCGAACATTACATGAGTGGCGGATTCTTCGGACAGATTAATGCCTCTGTGTTTAAGTCGGAGTATCGCGCGCTTGACAAGAAGTGGCGCTCACAGCTCTACGACCGCGGTTATATGTTTAAGGTATTGGGCGGAAAAGAGTGGATGGTTGGAAGCCGCAAGCAGAATGTGCTCAACGTCAGTGTGAAGTACACGCTTCAGGGCGGTCTGCGCTATACACCTGTTGATATAGACGGCATGAATGCTTTGGTTAATGCGGGTAAGATTCCTGACGAGCCTATCATGCTGGAGAACGAGGCCATGAGTAAGCAGTATGACCCTGACCATGTGGTGGACTTGACTGTCAGCTATAAAATCAATAAGAAGAAGGTCAGCCATACTATTGCTTTTGAGGGCTTGAACCTGCTGATGAACGAGTCTGGCGTGGCTCAGCGCTACGATCTCAGAACACGTACCGTGAAGGTGGAAAAGTCTGGCATCTCACTGCCTAACTTGTTCTATCGTCTTGACTTTTGATATTGGGCATTATTGGTCCGGCAACTTCTGGACTCTGGATAGTTATAGGGCTGACACTTCAACAGAAGTGTCAGCCTTAGTTTTTCCTTTACTCAAAACGTTACCTGACAGAATAGTTTATATACAAGGACTTCAAGACAAAGGCGTCCGACATATAAACTGATGTCGGATGCCTTTATTATGCATGACTGTCTTATTTAGGATGATTACAGGAAAGAGTCTGGAGACGAATTAATAACGACGAAAGGGAGTGTCAATTATGCGCACTCCCTTTCTGATTAGTTTTATGAGAAGCGAATTAGTTATTGTTTTCCTCCATGTATTTCTTGAGATCCGTTGGAACCTTGTCTCTTGTTATGACGTAGTCGCTGTTCATCTGTTTGCTGAAGAAGTCGGCGGTGTTATGTTTGTCAGTCATATATTCTCCGTTCCATGGCATGAACCATGACCACACGTCTCCGTTTGTCAGCATATTCTCGACAGATGGTATCTGTCCGCACTCGCTCAGCGTGATCATCTTCCTTCCTCCTGTTATCTCACGCAGCTTGTCGAACTCCGCTTTTATGGACTGGTGGTCCTTGACGTCATAGTAGTCTCTGCCGATAATGTCGACGTACTCGTCACCAGGATACCATAGAGAGTCATCGCCGTTAGGGGCCTGTAACCCTTGTGATGTCCATACCCATATCAGATTGTTCACGCCCTTGTCTTTGAGGTAGTTGTAGATGTATATCCACAGCTTCTTGTACTGTACAGAGCCGTCTGTGCCCCACCAGAACCAAGTGCCGTAGTCTGAGCCGGAAGCCTCGTGCAGTGGTCTCCATAGCAGTGCTATGCCTTTTGACTGCAGTTGCAGGAGGATCTGTGACAGAGCGTCGAGATCCTCGTCAATCTGTTGATGCTGCCAGCTGCTCGTACGGTTGGCGTAGCGCGCACTGAATGTCATGTCATCTCCGGAGTAGAAGGCGTAGTTGTTGAGGTTATACTTGTCTGCCTCCGTCTTAGGCACGTTCCAGTGCCATCCAGCAGCGGCTATGCCTCCCTTGCTCACCCAGTCTTCCACGACGCTCGTGTTCATGTAATTGATCCAGTTCGAGCCTGCGAACGGCTTGCTCCATCTGAGGAAGAGGAAGTCGAAGCAGTGTATCGCAGGGTATTTGCCTGTCAGCTGGTTGAGAGTGTCTGCCGTGGTGGTGTTCCATGCCGGGTCAGCCATAGTGGCGGACAGAGTTTTCTTTCCGTATATGGAGCGTAGGTAGAAATACAGGGCCTTAGCCTCTTCCGTGGCATTCTCGTTTGTCAATTTCTCGTCGATGTTGAACAACGAAGCGTCGAACGTATTGTAAATTTTAGTCTTGAACGAGAACTTGTAGTCCGGTGCGAAGTTGTATGTTCCGTTGTGTACCGTAGGCTTGAAAATTGTCACCTCATATTCTGTGTTGCTCACCGTGTTGAAGTAGACCGCCAGTTGGTTGTCGTTGATTACCTTGATAGAGTCTGCGTAATACGTGTTGACCTTGACTGAGTGAACGGGTGGAACGAATATCGGCATATCGTACGTGATGATTACCGAGTCCACCGTGTCAGCCTCTGTCTCTCCGTTGCTCACTGACAGTGACACCACTGACGGAGCGTCTCCTGTGCCGTATGCGGCGTCATAACCTGTTGCCGTGTCGTCTGCATTATCGGAGCATGACGCCAGGCAGAATAGAGCAGACAGGAGTAGTGCGTGAATATTTAATGTTCTCATATTATTCTATTTTTACATTTTTACATTACCGGAGACATTAGTATACCTTTTTCTCAAATCGGAATTGTCCGAAGCTGTGGTCCACCATGTCCCATCCGTCATTGTTGTTAGGTTGGCAGATAAACGCAAAGTTACCTCCATTACCTGGAGTAGGCAGTCCCTTTGACGGGTCGGTGAGGTCGTCGAGAGGTATTCTCACCGTCACCCATTTGCCGTTGGTGTTCACGAGTCCGTTGTAGACTGGGTCCCACTGGTAGTTTGCTCCGCCGTTGATGCTGAAGTTATATCCTCCGTTCTTAGCGCCGTCCGTGCCGTTCTCTCCGTAGTCATAGAAAGGGCAAGTGGCAGCCGTGCATACCTCGAACACGAAGTAGTAGTTCTCCGGGTGTTCAGTAATGTCTCCCCAATTCTCTTTCCACTGCATCCACCATCCTATGCCGTAGTAGTCCCAGGCATTTTGTGTCAGTGTGAAGCGCCAGAATCTGTATCCGAGAGACTGCGGATCGCCGTCTCCTGTGCCGTCAGTCAGGTATGTGGTGTTACCGTCCCATGCACCAAGGTCTTGATCGAAGTTACCGAAGATGAGGTTGTCAGTGTGTCTGTATGGTACAGTCTTGGTAGTCCTCTCTCCGCCTTTCTCGTTCCATTCGAATCTGATGAAAGAGTTGTCCGGACAGTCGACAGGAATTGTCAGGCTGGCGTACGTCTCAGTGCAAGAGTCCAGTTTCACCTCTTCGTTATATCCAGCCTCGTCATTGAAAATGACGATAGACACGGGAGACTGTTCCGTGGTGTCTCCGAACTCATACAAGTCGAAGTATTCGCCCGCCAGTTTTACTCTTGACCCTTGCAGTGCGAACTCGTTACTCAGTCCGTCCAGCACTAGTGTCGGGATGGTGACATGGAACGGGATTTCCGTCTTGCCCTTATCTGTCTCGTAGACGAGAAGTCCGGTCTCTTCCTCAGGTATCATACGTGGTATCCTGATGTAAGAGTCGGTGGATGTGGCGTAGACCCTTGACCTCACGTCCACATCCAGTCCGTTGATGTTGATGCTTTTCGCCTTGGCGAGGTTCTTGCCCCTGAGTCTGATGTACTGGTTGAGCACACCGTCGGTCAGTGGTGTGCTGAAAGCCGTGTCCTGTATGTCGTAGACAGCGTCGATGACAGGCAGGCCATTATTGGTGAAGTTGTCCTGGTACTCCATTCCGGCGTCCAGGTCCTTGACGTCGCTGCATGAGGTTATCACCGTGGTTGCCGTGAGTAGGGCGGCGGTTAGTATTCTTATTCTTTGATAATTCATGACAGTAAAGTTTTTGTTACCAACCATAGTTGTTTGTTTTGATGTAAGGATTAGCGTTGATTTCCGTGGTAGGGATAGGGTAGAGCAGGTTGCGTTTAGTACGCTCCTTGTAAACGTCAGAGTCGTCCCTGCCTCCTATGGCGTTCATGGCTTGCAGGTATATGCCCCATCGTATTATGTCCCAACGTCTGTCTCCCTCACACGCCAGCTCCTTGGCTCTCTCTTCGAGGATGGCGCTTCTCATTGACGTTTGTGTGCCCGTAGTCTCCATGAGCTTTGCGTTGCTTCTCTCCCTTACGGTGTTGAGGTACTTCATTGCCGTCTGCTGGTCGCCCGTCTCGTTCATTGCCTCGGCGTATATCAGCAGCACGTCAGCGTATCGCAGGAAAGGATAGTTGGAGTCCGCATACTGAGTCGCCTTGTTCTCCACGTCGTCATACTTTGTGGTGAAGGCGAGACACTCATAGTCCGTGTTGTAATGGTAGTTGTATCCTGTTTGTGCGTACTGCTCCTCTTGATTACCTGTGTAGTTGCCGTACAGGTCATATCCGGTGACCTTCTCCTTCCATGACTGAGGGTAGAAGAAACATCCGTCATAGCTTTCCTGGTAGTAGTATCTCCACGTGTGTCTCACACCATACTGTACTCGGTAGTCGTCCTCGTCGAACAGTTGGTACCAGTTGTTTGTGTTACCGATCCATCCTCCGCTGACCAGATATTCGCTTGTGGCGGACTCAGTATATCCGGAGAAGTAAGTGTGGATGCCGGTGCAGTACTTCTCCTCACCGCTTACGGAGCGTATCGCCCACATGAACTCGCTGGCGTCTCTGTAACCTTTGTCCCATAGTTTTGAGTAGTCCGCAAGCTCATAAATTCCGAACTCGCCGTCGATGACTCTCTTCGCCCAGTATGCGGCTTTCTCGTAGCATTCCATAGGATCCATTTCGGTATATCCTGCCACTGTGTCCTTCTCGAAGGTGTGTGCCGTCGGCACTTTGCAGATTCTCACCTCATCTCCGTCGATGTTGGTGGCAGTTTCGTACGGCTCGCCGGTTCTGACGGAAATCTGAGTGCCGGCAGGCATTGACGCGGAGCCCATTGTGGCGTAAACCTTAGCGAGCAGTCCGGCTGCTGAGCCAGCGTTGACATGTCCGGCCTTGTATCTGGCGTCGTTGCGTGAGTACATGAGAGTGACTGACTCCTCCAGCATTCTCGTGATGTTTTTGTAGATGGAGTCCACGGACTCTCTTGGCTTATAATACTCCTCGCCATTCTGCACGTCCGTCTCGTAGTAAGGGACAGGTCCGAATGCGCGTACGAGCAGAAAGTAGCTGAACGCTTTTTGGAACAGCATCTCGCCAATGGCGTTATTCTTGTAGTCCTCATCGACGTTGCTCATCTGTCTTATGTAGCGTATGGCGATGTTGGCATCGTTGATCAGGTTGTAAGGTCCTGTCCACATCTTCTCGATGTTAGAGTCTCCGTTGAAGTTACCTGCTCCCAAGTATCCGAACAGCCAGTCCGGGCCGGAGATATAGTCATTGTCCAGCTCGAGTACTGCGGGAAACTGGTTCCAGCAGAACATATCGTTGAGCCAGTTGCTGTACACGCCCGTCACCCACAGGTCGACAGCGTCCTCGGAGTCGCCGACCTGCTCGGGGCCGATGTTGCTTTCTGGTTCTTCTTTCAGGAAATCGCTGCATCCTGTTGTCATGCATGCTGTCAGGGTGATGAGTGCAGCCTTCAGAATGTTATTGTGAATGTTCATATCATCATTATTTGTAGGTTAGAAAGACAGTGTGAATCCCAGTGAGTAGGTGCGTGAGAGCGGGTAGGAGTAGATATCCACGCCGCGTCGGCTTGAGTCGTCGCCGAAAGCATTCACGTCTGGGTCATACCAGCTGTAGTTTGTTATTGTGAACAGGTTAGAGACAGAGAACGAGATGTTGATCTTGTCTATTCCGTCACAAGGCCTGCGCCAGTTGTATGAGATGCTTGCGCTCTTACATCTGAAGTAGGAGGCATCCTCAACGTATCTGTCGGAGATTCTGAATGTCCTGTTGTAACCGCCAGACGCCTTTGGCCATTTAGCGTTCTCGTAGTTGTCGGCTGTCCATCTGCTGTTGTATGCGTCGGTGGTGATGTTACCGATATTGCTCAGTGTGATGTCCTGCAGGTTACCGTTGAATATGTCGTTACCCTTTGAGCCTTGGAACAGCAGAGAGAGTGTGAAGTCTTTCCATGACACGTCCGTGGACAGTCCGTATGTGAAGTCCGGGTTTGTGTCACCGATGATGGTTCTGTCTTCCTCTGTTATCTTGCCGTCTCCATTGATGTCACGGTATTTGATTTCTCCCACCATGGACTGTACCACTGACTCTGTGGCGAACGTATATGTCTTGTCTGCCCTGACCTCAGCCACGTTGTCGTAGTATCCGTCCTCCACGTAGCCGTAGATGGCTCCCATCGGGCATCCGTTGCGTTGTATGAACACATTGTCAGCTCCGTACCAGAGTGTGGTGGCGTATTGGTCGCCGTCCAGTCCGCTGATCTCGTTCTTGTTGAATGAGATGTTTGCGTTGACATTCCATTTCCAGGTCTTTTTGTCCAGGACGACATATCCGAGAGACACCTCGAGACCTGTGTTAGACACATAACCGGAGTTGGTCAGTCTGTTCTGGTATCCTGTGGACGATGGTATCTGCACATTCTGGAGCAGTGGTCCTGACTTCTTATGATAGTAGTCGGCTGTCACTGTCAGTCGTGAGTTGAGGAATCCCATGTCGATACCGGCGTTCCATTGTTTTGTTCTTTCCCATCCCAGTCCTGTCGCAGGTCCTCTCCATGTTGGTGTGGCGAGGCCGCTTGACAGGCTGTTAGTGTAAGAGTAGTTGGCAGGGTTCACGAAGATTAGAGTTCGGTATGCTCCGATGCCCTGGTTACCGGTCTCTCCGTAGCTCACTCTCAGTTTGAGGTTGTCAAACACGTTGAGGTTCTTCACGAAATCCTCCTCTGACGCTCTCCATGCCAACGCTCCGGAGTGGAATCCGCTGTATTTCCTTCCTTCGCTGAGCACGGACGTGCCGTCGTTACGGTAGCTGTAGGTCAGCAGATAGCGATCCTTGTACACGTAGTTAGCTCTTCCGAGAACAGACACCATTCTTGTCTTGCCCTTGTCGCTTGTTGGCGTACCCGTATACAGAGCCATCTCTACATTATTATCCTTTGTGATGTCAGTAGGGAAGTCCCAGAATGTTTGTGAGAAACTGTCCCATTTACTTTCCTCGACGGTGAAAGCCGCCATGACGTTGAGATGATGATGCTCGTTGAATTGTTTGTCGAATGTCAGTATGGACTCAGAAGTGATATGAGTGAATCCGTTTGTCGCTTTGCTTGCCTTGCCGTTAGTAGGCGTCTTACCCTCCTGAGTGTGTCTGTCGTAGTACGAGCCGCGGTGTGAGTCGCTGTATGAAATACCCACGTTTTGTCTGAATTTCAGTTCAGGCATGATCTTCACCTCCGCATAAGTGCTGCTGAACCAGTTCACGCTTTTCAGCTCGTCCTTTGTTGAGTTGACGTAAGCGGCAGGGTTAGCCGCAAGCCAGTTGAGGTCGTCGGCCTGCGTCGTGTCCATGTTCGGCCCGTAAGTCACGGGGAAGAGGAGTGCGGAGCGTACGACACCGGTGTTGTAGCTCAAGGTGTTAGCGAAGTTCGTGGTTGAGTTAGAGAAGCTGGAGCTTGTTCCTATCTCCAGCCAAGGAGTCACGTGGTATCCGATATTCGTTCTGAACACGTAACGCTCATATCCGGAGTTCTTGATGATACCGTCCTGATTGGCGTAGTTGGCGGAGAACAGGAAGTAGCCCTTGTCGTTACCTCCGCTCATGCTTATGTTGTAGTCTTGTGATGACGCAGTCTGGAATATCTCGTCCTGCCAGTCAGCCGTTTCCAGCAGTGTGGAGTTGCCGTACTGGTCATAGTGCCATCCCGGGTTGGCGTAATCCTCCGGTGAGCCTGTATATGTACCCGTGGTGTAGTCGGCGTGTCCGTCCGTCTTGTACTTATATCCCCACGTGCCAGGGTAGCCCACGGTAGTTGCCGTGCTTCCGTTATATAGTATGTCGTTGTAAGTCTGTTCGTTGATGTATGTGGCGTAGGTCTGTGGGTTCAGCACGCTGAGTTTCTTCGTGATCTTTTGTATTCCGAAGTTAGCGTTGAAGTCCACCTTAGTAATACCTGATTTTCCTTTCTTGGTAGTTATTAAGACCACTCCGTTAGCTCCTCGTGAGCCATACACGGCGGTGGCGCTGGCGTCTTTCAGCACCTCGATGCTTTCGATGTCGTGCGGGTTGATTGACGCAAGCGGGTTAGAGCTTTGCTCAGATGTTGTCACTCCGTTGCCCGCAGCCTCTCCTGTGATGAACGGCACGCCGTCGATGATGTACAGCGGTTGTGACGACGTAGTGAATGAGTTCGCTCCTCTCACCACGATGCTCATGCCTCCTCCCGGCGCTCCGTCGCTTTGTTGCACCTGAACACCAGCGATCTTACCTTGCAGTCCGTGCGCAATGTCCAGCGAACCTCCTTTCATCAGTTCTTCGCCTTTAATCTGAGCTACGGCTCCAGACAAGTCGCTCTTCTTCATTGTGCCGTATCCCACGACGATGATGTCGTCCATCATCTTCTGGTCCTCGTAGAGCGTCACCGTCAGGTTGCTTTTTCCTTTCACATCGATTGTTTTCGTGACGAAACCCATGCTCGACACGATAATCTGTGTGGCGTCATCCGTGATGGTTAGAGAGAACTTTCCGTTGATGTCCGCCACTGTTCCGTTTGTCGTTCCCTTCACTCTTATGCTTGCGCCTGGCAGAGGCTCGTTATTCATCGACCCGTCCATGACTGTGCCTGTCAGTCTTGTTTGAGCGTCCAGCTGGAAGCTCGTCGTGAGCGCCAGCAAAAGCAAGACAAGTTTTTTCATTATGTGATGAGTGTTTTTGAATGATGTGGTTAGTAAGTAAATGATTATACGATGTGCGCTAAGGACTCCACTCGTCGTAAATCATAGCACACGTGTGTCTTTCAAAAAACATTTCCTCCCGTCGAGTTTCTCAGACGGGAGGAAATATCAATAGTTGTTTTTATCGTCTGAGTGACTTCTTACCGTTGTAGATGACAATGCCCTTGAATGACTCGTCCACAATCTGTCCGTTGAGGTTGTACATCACGCCGTTCTGAGTCTGCTCGGCGTTGATGGTCTTCACTGCTGTGGCCTCGTTAGCCCAGTAGATTCTCTTGATGACGAGAGTTGTCGGAGACGCACTCTGAACGCCTACCTGAGCTATCTTATCCTTTCTCGCAGCGTCGAGAGTAATCTTACATGATGTTCCGCCAGCCTGAATAATCTCAGTGGAGTTGTTTGTTCCGTTCTCATCCACACCCTGGTACTCGAGGTACAGCTGAGTCGCAGAGTTTTCCTGAGGCTCAATCTCGAGGATGAGATAGTCGTAGTTAGATGCGTCAAAGTCGCCGAGCCACTTAGATATACCGTTCCAGTCGCCTGGGTATACGACAGTCATTGTGCCGTCAGTGTTCTCAGTGATTTCTATTCCGTCCGCCCATTTGCCGAAGCCGGTGAGCTGCAAGTCCTTAGTGTCAGTCACAACAGGAGCGTTTGCTTGCTGTGCCGCGAGAAACTCCTCCTCAGTACCGGCGTATGCGCCAGTGACGACGAGCTTGCCGGCGTCCTTGCCCTGAAGCCATAATCCTGCGAACTGATCGCTGTAGTCCGGGTTGAGTTTGACACCGATGATCTTGTCTCCGGATTTACCGTTGGTCATGACTTCCTGGTTGTATTCTGCAGTGTACTGTGTGTCAAACAGGAAGTCACACGTTGTCTCACTGAATGTCAACCAGATGTAGTCGTAGTCAGACATGTCAACGCACTTTCCATCTTCGTCTGTGTAGTTGCTGCTGGCTCCTGTCCATGCCTTCGAGAATGTCAGAGTGTTGCCGTCAACGACACAGTCTTCTGACCATGGAGAGAATGACGTTGTGAGAGGTACTGCTGCGTTAGCACTGACCATAAATGATATGGCTGATGTGATGGTAAGTAGAAAATTTTTCATAAACAATTAGTTTTAAGTTAATGATTAGCAATTATGTGTTTTATTCTTGTACATCAAATCATGGCTTGGGGTCAGATGATAAGACCCTTTCTGCGTTAGGTTTTGTTGAATATTGCAAAAATACATTAATTAACTGTTATCCGTGTTGCATAATTTTATCTTAGTGTTATACTATTTTTGCATACGTTCTGTGAGCATTTGAGTTCCACTTCTCTCAAGTGTCGGTTACATGTCTGCATTCCGTTGTCACGTGCCGTGTAATGTGTTTCGAAATGCTTACTCACGCCTTATAATATAATGTGTTGTGTGCATAATATCAGCATTCTATTTCGCACATTTTTCATTGTCCGAAACTCCTCTTTTTCCGTTGATGTCTGTCAGTAAAAAAATGACTTCTGAAATTTTCCAGTGTTTTATTCGGCCTCTGAAAATCTCAGGTTAGGACGTAAAAAAGTTCAGGTTAGGATTATTTAAACCGCAGACCTGCGTACAGACTATATCCTAACCTGAGAATTTCAAAAAAGAGACCTGAGATTTTTGGAAGCCTAGTTTTGAGACTATCAACAAGTTAACTCGATTTTAGCGAAAAATGGGCATAGGAAATTTGGTTATGCCCCAAATTGTCCGTTATTCCACCTGTCGCTGTCGTCGTGTTATATCTTGTCTCTTATCTTCTCTGCCAATCTCTCGAGCCATATCTTGTCTGTCTCGTCGAAGGTGTTGAGTTGGTCGGAGTCGATGTCGAGCACGGCTATCACTTTGCCGTCTCTTTTTATCGGCACCACGATTTCTGACCTTGAGGCTGACGAGCAAGCTATGTGTCCGGGGAACAGGTCGACGTCGGGCACCACTTGTGTCTCGCCCGTGCCGAGAGCTGTGCCGCACACTCCTTTTCCCCTCATTATACGTGTGCATGCCAGAGGTCCTTGGAACGGACCTAGCACGAGGCTGTCGCCGGCTTTGAACTTGCCGTTGTCGGTGTCCGCCAGACGGTAGAATCCCGTCCACCAGAACAGGAAAGTCTCATGTATCATTGAGCAGATGTTAGCCATATTGGCGATGGCGTCATTCTCACCTTCTATCACAGACTCAATCTGAGGTATCAGGCTTGCATATTTCTCTTCTTTAGTGCCTTTTGCTATTTCCAGGTTTTCACTCATATTGGTTCTTATTTTTTCGCGAAGGTAATAATATATTTGTCAATTTCCCTATCTTTGCATATAATAAAAAAATGGCAGTGGATGACAGTAGACATTCTTATATGTACCATAGACGAGGGCGTGTTGAGAGTGCCCGAGGTGTTGATGGAACCGTGTGAGGGCATCGGTTACGTGGTGTCTATGCAGTATACTGACGAGTCATACCTTAGTATGGTACCTGACGTGATCAGGGAAAGGAAGGATGTCACCTTGTCATGTGTGCCTGGACGCGGCTTGTCAGTCAACCGGAATAATGCCTTGTCATTGTCTGAGGCAGACATACGTGTCATCGCTGATGATGACAATCGCTATGAGCGTTCGTTCATCGACCGTATCGTGAGTGCGTACGCTGTGCGTCCGGACGCTGACGTGATATGTTTCGCTGCGGAGAGTTATGATGGAAGGCCAATGAAGTCATACCCGTCCGCCCCGATGACGTACGGCGAAGCGTTCTCGCGCGGTTATTATCCCACGTCGATGGAGATGACGATGCGCAGACGTGTCGATGTGCTGTTTGACAGTCGTTTCGGTTTAGGCAGTGAGAGGTTGTGCGCCGGTGAGGAGGATGTGTTTATGAAGGATGTGTGTGACGCAGGCTTCAACGCTCTGTTCGTTCCGGAGGTGATTGTGCGATCGCGTTTTCATACGACGGGCTGTGACTTCCTCACTAACGAGTGCCTGCAGGTGACGAAAGGGGCGACGTTCCGCTATATCTTCGGTGTGCGCGAGGCGATATGGCGAAGTGTTAAGGAGGCCTGCTATTATCTCGTGTATAGTCATGTCAATCCATTCTCTATTTTCTGTAATATGATGAAAGGTATATGGATGTATCGATAGTTATCCCGCTTTATAATCGTAAGGAATACATAAGAAAAACCCTTGACAGCATAGCCGTGAGTGGAGTGGCTCCTCGTCAGGTCATCGTTGTTGATAATGACAGCGACGACGGCTCGTATGCGTATGTGAAGAATATTTCCGGCTTGTACGACTATGATATTGTGTTGATGACTGAGAAACGACGCGGAGCGTCCGTGGCGAGGAATAAGGGTCTTGAGCTTTGTCAGTCCAAGTGGGTTTACTTCTTTGACTCGGACGACGTGTTCACTGGTATGCCTTCATCGTGGGATGAGGGTTGCGACCTTGTCTGCTTGCCTACACGACAGCTGGTGGGCGGCAAACTGAAGACGCGTAGCTATGAGTGCGTGTCCACACCGCATACTCAGATTGTCAGTTCCATGCTCAACACGCCAAGCATGATTTTCAACACGTCGTTCCTGCGCTCGATAGGAGGATGGGATGAGAGTCTGCGTGTCTGGGACGACTGGGAGCTGGGGACGAGAGCTCTGATTGCCAGCCGACGCACGCAGTGGGTAGCCTCTAAGGCTTACCATGAGATTCTCATACATGACGATAGCATCACGGGACGTGATTTCTCCAGCCGTTGCTCCGCTATATTAAGCACATTGGAGAAGGCTGGCGAGGACGTGACTTGTGTGAAGGACGGCATGGAGCGAAACCGCTGTGTCTTAGCACTTTATCTCCGTTGCCGCATGATGTGTGGTATGTTCAAGAGGGAAGGGACTATGGACGCCTTCCGTGAGTGTGTGTCTTTCATCGATTCACATTACTCCGTCAATGTCAACTATAAAAAAATCGGTGACATGTTAGAATGGTATGTGTCTAAGGGAGGACGTGGAGCATGGAGGATTGTGATGTATATCGTCCGTCACATGTGACCTGTCTTTACTCGTTCAGCAGTCTCTCGTATAGCTGCTCATACTGTCTCGCCACCTTGATGTGGTCGTGGTGTTTGCGCACGTACTCCACGCTTTGTCTTTGCATCTCGGCGACTTTTTCAGTATGTGTCACAAGCCATTCAATCTCCTTACGGCAGCTCTCGATGGTCGGCTGCACGTTGACGATTGGCCTCAGCTCCGTCTCACCCAATATCTCGTAGTTCTCCGGCTCTCCTCCGCCGATATTGATTATCCCCTTGGACATTGCCAGTAGCGAGTTCATGGCTGGAGTGTATGAGTAGAGCTGGTCGAGAATGGCGTCGCTGTCGTTAAGCATCTCTTTGTACTGCTTGAAAGGTACACCCTCAGCGATGCTTATCCTCAGTCTGTCCGGATATTTACGTTGTATGTCTCTCGCCGCCTCGAGCATGATGTCTGTACCTTTGTACGCGGAGCGGTCTTTGCTGATGCCCACGAAGATGTTGACTGGCTCACCGTCCTTCTTCTCCTTTATTACAGCCGGTGTCTCCGGCATCTTTATGGGGAAGGGGATGAACGTCGTCTTCTTCCTTAAGTCTTCCACCTCATAGTATGTGGCCCAGTACTCCTGAAGCCCTGCGACGATGGCATCGCAGTCTCTCGCCACATATTTGCACAGTGTCTCCTTCGGAGTGCCTATCATGTCTTGTCTGTACACCTCTGCATTGTAATCTGTCCTCGCCTTGTCGCCAAAGTTGAAGTCGGAGTATCTGAGGGGACGTATGTCTGTGTTGACTTTAGCCCAATAGTAGTCCATGCCGAAGGCTCCGAGCACCACCTTGTTGTTGCGCTTTCTCAGAATCTTATATAATGGTAGTATGCGTTCTGCCTTCAACTCGAAAAACACAGGGTTGATGAGTTGCACTATGTCATACCCCTTGAAACGAATCATTGCCTTGGCAAGTCGGTAGAGGAATGATAGGTTGCCATTCAGCCCGAACTCTCTCTTAAGGTCTATATCTCTCGGGTAGTCTTTCCAATGGTCTCCGTCACTTGCCACGACACACTCGTGGCCGAGGGCTTTCAGTCCCTCGGCCAGTGTGCAGTGTACATTACTATAGTCACCCAATAATAGTATTCTCACTATGCTCAGTTTTTGTTTTCTGTATCTGACAACAGGATTATCATCGACTAACGACTATATCTGCTCGACGAAGTCCTTTGTGTCCTTTCGTGTCTTCTCGTTTCTAGGACAGTCCTCAGCGATGTGACCGATTGCGAATATAGCCACAGGCTTCCAGCATTCTTCCTGTGGAAGTTCTTGACTGAGCACTTCAGGATTGAATGCGCACACCCAGCATGTTCCAAGTCCTCGTTCCGTGGCTGCGAGCGCGAGGTGCTCGAGGGCTATTGTCACGTCGATGTCGCCGTGAGGTTTGTTGTCGTATTTGCGTACCCACTCTTCGTTGGTGTTCTTGTACGCTATGATGTACATCGGTGCGGTGTTGAACCAGTCTCTCTGGTACGATTTTCTCACTTTCTCCTTAGCTTCCTCACTCTTGACGACAGTGAATTTCCAAGGCTGTCTGTTGACCGCTGACGGTGCGAGACGCACACACTCGAAGATATATCTCAGGTCATCATCGGAGACAGGTGTGTCCTTGTATTTTCTGGCGCTGAATCTGTTTGCGCAAATGTCCTTAAGCATTATGTTGTGTTTTTAGTTAATAATCATTTCTTCATAAGTTCGAAGCCTATGCTCTCCACTGCTTGTGACAGACTGATGAAATCGGCGTCTCCGTAGACCACGGCTTCCTTGCTTGCGAGATCCACACTTGCATCTGTCACGCCCTCCACGCCTCTCAGTGCATCTTCGGCAGCTTTTCTGCAGTGATTGCAGTTCATGCCCTCAACTATATATATGTGTGCATTGTCACGTGTCTGCTCGTCATGCTCGCAATGGTCATGAGTGTGAGCGTGTTTGCCAAATGTGGCGTTGGCAATAAGCAGCATGAGTGTGATGGTGCATATCCATGAGAACAGGGAGTCACCTTTCTCGCAGCAGGACATGTCCCGAGTCAGGTTTGCGGTAAAGTCGACAATCTCGTTGAACTGCAAGAAGTCGACGAGGTGACCAAATGATATCGAACCGAACAGTATGGCTGACATGTATGTAAGCAGTGTCTTTGTTCCCAACACTTTACGTACCACCAGCATTGAGGCGAAGTTACATGCGGGGCCTGCCATGAGCAGTACGAGAGCAGCACCGGGAGTAAGCCCTTTCATCATCAGGGCCACCGCCACGGGGATGCTGCCTGTGGCGCACAGATACATGGGCATGGCTATGCATACGACGAGAAGCATCGACGCGAGGGTGTTACCCTTGAATATCGAGAACATGTCGTTGGGTACGAAGACCGTGATGAGACCCGCCACGATAAGTCCGATGGTCAGCCATTTGCCGATGTCCTCCATCATGTCGATGAATGCGTATCTCAGTGCCTCTGTCAGCTTCTCTCTTAGACTATGAGTGTTTTTTTTCTCTGACATGCCACAACCGCCGTTGCAGTCTCTGTCTGCCTCTGTCCTCTTCTCGTCATCGTCATCTGTGATGTTAACGAGAGCGCCGCCGAATACGGAAGTGACGAGCGCCGCAAAAGGTCTGACGAGAGTGAACGGTAGTCCCATGAGACTGTATGTGGCTATTATGCTGTCCACACCCGTTTGTGGCGTGGCTATGAGAAATGTCGTGGTGGCTCCCTTCGAAGCACCCTCCCTTCGAAGTGACATGGCGGTAGGTATGACTCCGCATGAGCACAATGGAAGCGGTATGCCGAACAGCGCAGCGTTTATGACGCTTTTGAATGACTTGCCGGAAAGAAAGCGTGAGTAGTATTGACCTGGTATGAATGCGTGCATGATGCCTGCCAGCAGAAAACCAAGAAGCAGAAATGGTGACATTTCATTTATAAGGTGTATGATATCTTCCATGTTTTCTTTAATATTGATATGATACGGCGATGTTTATTAGCAGTGCATTCTTGGAGGATTTGCTTAGATAGTTCGTGAGGCTCCTGATATGTTCCTTGCTCTGCGTTCCCTCTATCGTATTGTAGACAACGGATGTGGTGTTGTCGGTTGCTTTACCCGTGTCCTGTGGCTTGAAGGTGTTGCCGAGTTGTCTCTCGTATCTCACGCCGGTTTCCAGTACGAGATGCGGATATTTCTTTGTGCAGAACTTGAGTCCTAACCCTCCGAGCAACATTACCTTCAATTTGTTGGTCTTGATGTCGTCGTCTGTCGTTGAGTCGTAGAAGTCTGTCTCACCGAATCCGTTGTGTCCCCATTCTGAGTCAAGAATAAGGTCATCGTACTGCGGATACACACCATATACAGTGGCGTGTCCGTGGGATGAGTCCGTCTTTTTGTTTATGTTGATATTCATCTTAGCTCCGAGCTTTGCGTATACTGACATCCAAGAGCATGTCTTGAGAGTCAAGTCAACGTACAGAGGAATGAAGAAGTCTTTTATCCACATGTCCTGTGTCACAGTCAGTCCTTTGTAGTGTCTGTAGTAACTGTCTCCGTCAACATCGGCGTCGGTGTAGAAAGAGTAATCGTCACAGCTTTTACTCAGTTTGAACGTGGAGTTGCTGAGACCTAAACCGGAGAAGATTGACAGGCTTATCTTACCTGTGTTTCTTAAAGTGTATCCTATGTCGATGCTGATATCAGAGGACTTTGTGGAGTGTTCCAGTCCGTAGTCAGCACAACTAAGAGTATATGTGTCCCATGCCCCGAAGTCTATATTGTACCTCAGTATGGATCTGTTAACGTTTTTGTCCTGAGCGCATGCTGTCGTCCATAGTAAACCGGATATCAGTGCGCATAATATCATGACCTGTCTCATTCTCGTAATAGACATAATATTACTTTTTATTTCACAATGACTTTTCTCGTCGCACCGTCAGAATACCTGACTATTCTAAGGCCCTTTTGTTTGGTCCCGTCTTGTACACCATTTAAATAATAGTACTCAGTTGGGTTGTCAGTCTTATCTGTTACTGTGTCGCAATGGTTTGCGAATGTTGAGCGTACCAGTCGTATTGTACCTCCGTTGCCGCTGTAGTCGGAACCGTCCCATTCCTCGTCCACCATGTCTGTGTATCGTTTGCCGCTCGTGATGGTTACTCCGTCATCGTAGCACCATTGTGAGTACACGTAAAACACGTTAGTCGTGTCTGTCAGTTCCTCTTGGCTGAAGGAGCATGTGTATCGCTGTATCTCTCCGTTGACAACGGCGTTGGCCTTTTCTTTCTTCTCTCCGTTTTTGTTTGTGTAACCGAAGACGATATAATAGTCGTAGAGAGCCATGTTGGCATCAGACACGTCGGACATAGCGATTAATGTGGCGCTTGTGCCGTTACCCTTCACCGTTAGTCGTGTCGGAGTGTTTGGCTTGTTATACGTGGTGATGGTGTGAGTGATATAGTCAGACTCCGTCCACACCGTTCCATAGCTGTTCATGTTCTGAATCTTCAGACCCACGTTACATTCCGCCGTAGCCTTCTCCATGCTGTTGTTCATGGTGACGACGGTTTGTAGGGAGTCTATGCTCTGTGCGAAAATCTCGTTGCCCACTTTCCAAACGTGTATGATGGAATTCTCCTGTCCTTGATATCCGTGAGCAATGGAGTCTGTGTATGTGATAAGTGTATTACCTTTTCTAATTCCTTTGAATCCGGAACTGATGCTCCTGTTCTGATTCTTGTCTATCATCTCGAAGTCGGAGCTATAGTCAGCTTTGAGCCAGATCTTCATGATCAGCCTGTAGTCCTTTCTCATCCATACTGAGTCAGGAGAGTAGCCGTCTCCCGTGTATCTGTTGATGAGGCTCAGGTCCACGTATTTCCAAACAGACCCGTCGTCGTCCGTATTCTTGTCTGTGAGCTGCTCCGGTCTCGTCACGTCTAAACGAAACAGCCCGTCAGGATATTCATTGATGAGGTACTCCGTGGAGTCTGCCATTATTACCCATGAGTCGTCTGTCTGGATGATGAATCCGCCGTTGACGTGATAGTTTATGTCTATGCAGTCTCCCTCGTAGCATTCGAGTAGGAACGTCTTTGTCTCTTCGTAGTAAGGAACAGTAGTGGAGTGGTATGACAAGTCGATGTTTCCGCTTGCCTGTGGCCAAACGTTCAGTGTCAGCCAGTCTGCGCCGTAGTAGTAGCCAGTGGTTTTGTTGCCGTTTTGTATATAAAGATAGTACTGTTTGGTGATAAGTGTGTCCGTCACATACGTTATGTCCGTCATCTGCTCGTCTGTCAGCTCCGTCATCTGTTCGTCT